>NZ_JANQDG010000054.1:0-63166 GCF_029891665.1 Anabaenopsis sp. FSS-46
AGCTTTTATAAAGTTCACATGAAGTAATTTATGTAATATTGAATGTGGCTAAAGCCACTCAATCGCTTTAATGCGACTAAAGTCGCTATCGACTTATCCCCATGTCTGAAGCCAGGGGCTTGCGTCTCGTTTGTGGGTCAAACAGTCAATATTCAGTAGGGTGTGTTACCACTAACCGGGTTTGGATGACCTGGAGAAAGTGACAATTCACCGTAACACACCACATTAAACATGAAACATGGTTGATAGATTTCATTATCAGTAATTACCCGGTTATGATATGATATTTAACTTTGGCAGTCGTAACCTCTATAGTTATAGTCTTAATTTAGCTCCTCAAATTCTTATCACTAATGATACCTAAAAAAAGTTATAGTAATTCCCAAGCTTTCCCAGATACAACTCGTTTAGTAGAGCCAAGTCTAGAGTTAAACTCTATTTTTTCCCATGGAGAACTTTCAGAGTTAGTTCACTCATTAGAACTCAAACGGGAAATACCTTTAAAGTATGGTTACAAAGGTCCAGGTGGTAAAATATGGCATAGTTTTTATGAAAAATATCTTATCCCTCAATGGTTTAAACCTAAAAACGTAGAGATTGATTTATTACAGGACAATTTTGACTATATTAATTCTCAATGGCTAACCTCAAGGGATAGCTCTGAGAATTACCAGAGGATAAATATTATAGATGTAGGTGCTGGTAATTCTTACCCAGTGAAAAAATTTATTTCCCGACTGGTTAAATTAGGTAAAATTAATAAATATATTGCCTTGGATATTAGCCAGGAACTTTTAAGTGTCTCAAAAGCCAACTTCACTAAATGGTTTCCCCAAGTTCAGTTTGAGAGTTACACAGTTGATATAGAAAATACTCCTATTTACCCGGAGATTTTAGGGAGTGATAATATACCTAAGATATTTTTACATTTAGGTGTAACTATTGGCAATCATCAAGACAGAAGTAAAGCCTTACAAAACTTCCGACACAGCATGAACAAAAATGATTTGCTGGTGTTCACTAACGAAATTGGTGATAATTCCCAATGGGATGGAATAGCTCGGGGTGGTTTGAAGTATCATGTAGACGGAATATACAGATGGATGACTGACAAGTTAGGCATAGCTGCGGAGGATTGCCAACTTGTAAGAAAGTATGATATAAAAACAGATAGCGTTACAGCTAATATTAAGTTTCATCGCCACTATACTATAAACTTCAGGCAGTTAGGTATAGATAAAACTGTGGAAATTTTGGCAGATGAAGAGGTGACTATTTGGAGACACCATAAACATCAGATACCGGAACTGATGGAGGAGTTGGCAACGGCAGGATTAGAAATTGTTCATTATAGTTGTAATAAGTACCTATCACATATTATGGTGATTTGTCAAGTTGCTAAGTCTGTTTCTACATAGCGCCAGCGTGTCACGCCATGGTCATGGGAGCTAACTAGAATGTTGAACCATTCTAAACTTTCTAAATGGTCGCCAATGACTTGCTTTTGTCCCGGCGTAAGTTTAAACTGTTTAATGATTTGTTCTAGAGTCCAATCACCGCCGTGAGTGCGTAATAAATCCCGAATGGCTGCAAGTTGTTCTTTTGATTTTTTAGGGAATGGTTGCTGCTGTGTGGGTGTAATTGTAGTTTCTGGGATTGTGGTGATACCTGCAATGGCTACTTGGGTATTCACTTCATGGGGTGCTTGATATTCCGGACGCAACCACCGAATTAAATTATTTCGTTCTTCCCCAGCGCGTTCAGCGTTGAGGGCGACTAATTGGGTGAGAATTTGCTCATCACTGATATTTGGTGACCATCCGTAAGCAGCAAAAACCGCCGCGTCTAGTTCATCGTGAATTGATTTGAGGATGGACACTAAAGCTTGATCATTATATTTTCTATCAGCATCTGTGAAGGGTTCCCCCGTGCGTAATTTTTCTAGGAGGTTATACATCCCGGTAATTGTGACATCAGGATGTTGGCTTTGTACTTGTTTGCGGTGTGCGTCGAGTTTTTCCCCTAAGTCGCGGATTTTTTGTTTTTGTTCTGCGGTGGGTTCGGGGAAAGGGAAGGGGTCGAAGCATTTTGTTTTAACATAAACTCCACCCATCCCTAATGTCCCACCTGCTGCTAAAGCCCAAGTAACATGAATCTTACTGGAAAGAACACCTAAAAAGTAGGCATCATCAAGAGCGATCGCAATTAGTTTATTATCGGGAATAACACCTTGAGCTAAAAATATAAACACCCGGTGTTTAGCTGTTTCTACAGTGACAATATATCGCTGTATATCTTGCAATGCTAGCCTAAGTTCAGGTCTAGGGCGACCAAATACCCACCAGTTTTTGCGTAAATTTTGATCACGATTAGCATCTCGTTCTGGTTTGACTTTCTCTAAAACCCATTGATATGCTTGAGGATAAAGTTTTTCAGCTTCGGTTACACTCAGACCAAAGAAATCAATAATCTTGACATGGCGAGAGCGTTGCAATATATCTCTCCCATTAGTGTAAGTAAATAATATTTCTGACTCAATTTTAGTAAAATCAACTGGTTCTATAATAAACCCAGAACCAAAAAGCATTATACCGCGGCTGGAAAGTTGATCATTTGCTTTGAGAGGTTGGATATTAGTAAGATTAGCACCGCTTCGGAGATTACTAAAAATCACCCCGACATTTTGCCATGCAATATCAATTAAATCTGCCGTATCTTCTGGGGTTTCTCCCTCCCCCTTCAAAATTACCTCCCCCAATTGTACCACCTGAGACCCTGGGGAACCTTCCAACTCCGCCGCAGTCATAGCAATTCGCACCGCAGCACCGTCATCAGTCCAAGGGTGGTCAGGAATGGCAAAAATTAACTTAATGGGGTGCTTTGCTTTTAAATGATATTCTATCACACTCCTTAACCGCACCTGACTAATAGTATTAGTCGTAATCAAACCAAAGCGCTTTACCTGACCCTTTCTGACTAAATCTGCGGCTTTGTGCCACCAATACATGACAAAATCAACAGTATCCGGTACATCTTGATATACTTGACGCAAAGTTTCAGTATAACCATCACCCAATAATTCCCGCATTCTGGCATTACCAATAAACGGCGGGTTGGAGACAATATAATCAGCCTCTGGCCATATTGCCATCCGCGGATTACTATAACTATAAATAGGGATTTGGTCTTGAGGGTCTGGGATATCTTCCCCCGTGACTGGGTGCTTCATAGTACGTCCACCCCACCGGGTGCGGGTTTGGTGAGTGGTGGGGTCAATGGCGGGTTTTTTGCTATCCCAAGCTAACACCGCATCTCGATATTCAATATTATTAAATTTCTGTAACACTGGTTCCGGTGGGGAAGTGTTGCCAAATTGTTTAAAATACCATTGTAAATAACCAATCCAGATGACTAATTCGGCAATACTAGCAGCTCTGGGATTTACTTCAATACCTAAAAACTGAGAAACATTAACTTGGTCTAAAACACTAGATTGATATTGTCCGGTAATATCAGCTATGCGGCGAATAACCTCCGCTTCCAGAGTTTTTAGTAAATCCAAGGTGACATACAAAAAGTTACCAGAACCACAAGCAGGGTCAAGAATTTTAATAGTTCTCAACTTTTGCAGAAATTCTCTGATTAATTCTACCGCTTTCTTTTTCTGGGTCGCCGTTGGTTCTAAGTCTCCTGGAACTTTTAATAACTGGTCTACCACAATTTCTGTTTCTAACCAGTCTTGGCGTAATGGTTCTATCACCACCGGACGCACTAACCTTTCCACATAAGAACGCGGCGTATAATGTGCGCCCAACTTACTGCGTTCTTTGGTATCCAAAGCCCTTTCTAATAAAGTTCCAAAAATTGCCGGTTCTACCTGGCTCCAATCTCTTTTAGCTGCTTGTAATAATACCTCTAATTGGGACTTTGGTAAATCAAAAGCTGTGGCATTTGTAAACAAACTACCATTAAATCTTAATATACTATCAAAACCAAAGGTTCCCCCTTCGTCCATGGTACGCCATAAAGTTTCAATCTCTGGCTTAAAGCTGCTGGGTTGACATAGCCATCTTTGGGTTAATGCTTGAGTAAATACCCCTCTTTTGAGTAGTTGCACATCTTCAGCAAACATGGTAAATATACAACGCATCAAAAAATTAGCCACTTCTTGGGGGTGATGTTGCTGTTTTTCTAACCAATAGGCTAACTGAGCTAAATCACCCGCCACATCTCGTGTTACTTTGGCTCTAATTTTCTCTGGGTTGCGCTTTTGGGGTTGAGTGAAAATATCAACAAATAAGTCAAAAATATCAGGTTTTAATAAATCATTTAGTTTAATAATTTGTCTGGCTCCATAACCACCATAATCACCACTAAATCCCATCCACAACTCAAAATGGTCACCAATATCACAAGTTAATAAAAATGGTGGCTTGACCGGTAAATGGGGTGCATAAGCAGTGGCTTGAATAAATGCTTTTTGCATATATTGATCATAAGCCCTTGTGCCGCGTTTGGGTGTACTATTCCCAGATTTTATAGTTCCCTGTTTGGCTTCTAAGATAAAATGTCCCTGTTTATAAAAATCAATGCGCCCCTGTTTGATGTTTCCTGTAGACTGGGGCATTTTAACATTTTTTTCCAGACAATATGGGTCACCGGGAACCCTACCTTGAGGGGGTGGAGGTGGGACACCTAAAGCCGTACATAAATCTAAACAAAATGAGTCTTTGTTAGCTATTTCATTACCACTAGATCCTTGCCATTTATCTAAAAAAATCTCAACTCTTTGTTGATCAAGTTCCTTCATGTTACTGGTGAAAACAGGTATTTTTGTCAATAAATATCAAGATGACCGAATACAAAACCTTAGTTAATTGATGCTATACTATATATAACATTATCATTAAAGCTAACACTGCTATATAAATACCCGGAGTTGCTGAATTTGAAGATGAGCCAAAATCAACTTACCTAACCGCCATTCTTTGCGCCTTTGCGCCACCTGAAACAGCCAGTTAATTCTCATCAATAGCCCCGTAGATGAAGGTAGCAGACATCATGGTAAAAGAAATATTCTCAACTGAGCTTGCACCTGAACCAGATATCACCCATATTGTTACTGAAGATGATACACCAGTGGATAATTTCCTGTCAGAAAAACAACAGCGCTTATTAACAGAGGTATTGTACAACGGTTGGGTTCCACCCGCAGAAACACAAAATTTTATAGCTGCTGCTAATGTCGGGGTGTTTTACAGTATTGGTTTACCTCCCCTGGTCCCTGATGTGTTCCTCAGTATTGATGTTACCATGCCTTCGGATTGGGGAGAAAAAAAGAACCGCAGTTATTTTGTTTGGCAATTTGGCAAAACTCCAGATGTGGTTATAGAAATAGTTTCTAACCGGGAAGGAAACGAATTAGGCTCTAAATTGAAAGATTACGCCAGAATGGGGGTTCCCTACTACGCAGTGTTTGACCCTTTGCAAATGCTCGGGGAGCAACCACTGCGCGCTTATCAACTGAATATTAGACAGTATTTAGAAATGCATAATTTCTGGTTTGCAGAAATTGGTATAGGCTTAACTTTGTGGTCGGGGGTGTTTGAAGGTAAAGAGGATATTTGGTTACGGTGGTGTGATCAAAATGGGGATGTGCTACCCACTGGGACAGAAAGCGCTCAGTTAGCTAGGGAACAAGCTCAGTTAGCTAGGGAACAAGCTCAATTAGCTAGGGAACAAGCTCAATTAGCTCAACAGGAGGCGATCGCAGCCAAGGAACGCGCAGCCCAATTGGAAGCACAATTGAAAGCTCTGGGAATAGAACCAGACCAGTAATAGCTTAAGTAAAAAAACTTAGTTCAACTCACGTTTTGTTACATTAGTTTTAGAAGATGAGGGAGAATAGGGCAGCTAAATGCCTACAATAAAAGGTTTTGACTCTTAATCTCCCTATTGGTATACTGTTAATTTAAGGTATATTCCTGACATCGATCGCACCGCAGTGGGTGACCTCAGAAATTAACTCAAGGCTGATTTTAAATCACTTTTGGCTTCAGCTAAAGCTTCTGGTAATTTATTGGTGTCCCGTCCCCCAGCTTGAGCTAGATTTGGTCTTCCACCACCACCACCACCGCAAATTTTGGCTATAGCGCCGACGAATTTACCTGCTTGGAGTCCTTTTTGATTAACTTCGGGGCTGAAGGCTGCAACTATACTGACTTTACCAGCTTCAGGAATAGAACCCAATACTACCGCACCACGAGTAATCTTTTGTAGTAACCTTTCAGCAGCAGTTTTTAATGATTCTGGGTCAACCTCTTCCATCTGCGCTACTAATACCTGATAATCACCTACAGATTCTACTGTTTGCAGTAGACTGTCAGATTTTGCGATCGCCAGCTGTGATTTCAGGGTTGCTAGTTGTTTCTCAGCGTTGCGCAGTTCAGTTTGCAGTGTGGTGATCCGCTCCGGTAATTCTTCGGGTTTAACCTTAAAGCGATCGCTTAAATCCCTAACCACTGTATCACGAACATTGAGATAATCCAAAATAGCCGGACCAGAAACCGCCTCAATGCGCCGCACCCCAGAAGCCACACCCGCCTCTGAGATAATTTTAAAGCTGCCTATTTCCGCAGTATTACTGACATGAGTACCGCCGCACAGTTCCATAGAGACACTGGGAAAGTCAATTACCCGCACTTGTTCGCCGTATTTTTCCCCAAACATAGCCACGGCACCTCTAGCCTTGGCTTCTGCTAAAGGTAACACTTCTATGTTAGCTGGATGTGCTTCGGCAATCCAGGTATTTACCTGTTCTTCAATTTGTTGAATTTCCTCTGATGTCAAAGCGCGGGGACAGTTAAAGTCAAACCGCAACCTGTCAAAGGAGACCAGGGAACCAGCTTGAGATATACCATCATCAACAATTTTCTTAAGAGCCGCTTGCAGTAAATGTGTAGCGGTATGATTAGCTTGAGCGCGACGACGACAAGCGCGATCAATTTGAGCGGTGACAGTATCTCCTACTCGGATTGTACCGCGTTCTATGCGGCCAAAGTGGATAAAAAAGTCAGATTCTTTTTTCACATCTGTAACCCGCACCAACACAGCATCACCGGAGACATAACCGCGATCGCCAATTTGTCCCCCAGATTCGGCATAAAATGGGGTTTGATTGAGGACAATTTGAACTTCTGTCCCTGCTTCTGCTTCCTCTTGGGCAATACCATCTATTAATATGGCTTCTACTTTAGCAGTGGAAGCGGGTTGACTATAACCTAGAAATTCCGTAGCGTGGATATGTTCAGCTAACTTGTCTAAAGAACCTTGCACAGTTAAATCAATGGTTTCGTGAGCAGCTTTAGCTCGTTCTACCTGTTTTTGCATTTCAGCATCAAAACCAGCTTCATCCACAGTCAGATGATTTTCGGCGGCGATTTCTTGGGTAAGTTCTAAGGGGAAACCAAAGGTATCATATAAAGTAAAAGCACTTTCGCCGCTAATTTGAGTTTTACCTTGGCCTTTCACCTCTTGAATAATTTCCGCGAGCAGTTTTTCCCCTCTATCTAGAGTTTTAAGGAAATTGGCTTCTTCTCGTTGCAGTTCGGCTTTAATTGCTGCTTCCCGTTGACGCACATTGGGGTAAGCTGATTCTGAAAGAGAAATTGCGGTTTCTGCCACTTGGGTGATAAATTCCCCATTAATACCAATTAACCGCCCATGACGGACTACCCGGCGAATTAAGCGCCGTAGGACATAACCACGTCCCACATTAGCAGCGCGAATTTCATCAGCAATCATGTGGACTACAGATCGCACATGGTCACCAATGACTTTGAGGGAAACTTGGGTTTTCTCGTCGCTGCTGTGGTATGATATTTTAGCTATCTGAGCAGCGGTTTCAATAATCGGGAAAATTAAATCAGTTTCGTAGTTATTGGGGACTTGTTGCAGGATTTGCGCCATCCTTTCCAAACCCATACCGGTGTCAATGTTTTTATTTTGCAGTGGGGTTAAATTACCCGATGCATCCCGGTTATATTGCATAAACACCAGGTTGTAAAATTCGATAAACCGGGTATCGTCTTCTAAGTCAATATTTTCATCTCCCCGTTCTGGGTGAAAATCATAATAAATTTCTGAACAAGGACCACAAGGACCCGTAGGACCAGATACCCAAAAGTTATCTTCTTCACCCATGCGCTTAATTCTAGCTACTGGTACGCCGATGTCATCGCGCCAGATATTATAGGCTTCATCATCTTCTTGAAAGACGCTAACCACTAGGCGCTCTGGTGGTAAACCAAAGATTTTTGTGGATAGCTCCCACCCCCAAGCGATCGCCTGTGGTTTAAAATAGTCACCAAAGCTAAAGTTACCCAACATCTCAAAAAATGTATGATGGCGTTTAGTGCGACCAACATTTTCAATATCGTTAGTCCTGATACACTTTTGAGATGTGGTAGCGCGGTTAAATTCCGGTGTGCGCTGTCCCAGGAATATGGGTTTAAATGGTAGCATCCCCGCAATAGTTAGCAGTACGGTGGGGTCTTCGGGAACGAGGGAGGCGCTGGGTAAGATTTTGTGTCCTCGTTGGGCGAAGAAGTCAAGGAATGAATCGCGAATTGCATTACCGCTAAGTTTCTGGGGAGTGGAAGCCATGGGTTGAAAAAGTCGTCTTAATACTTGTTTTTACACAAAAAAATATGCCCCAGGATAGAGTATCTACGCCATAAGTGACTAACAGCCCACCGACAGGTATTTATTCTACTGTTTCTCACCCACAGCGATCTGCTTTTAGCAGTGCTGGCGCTATCACCAGGAGCATCTATAGTATAGGTGATGATGATTCAGCTGTGGCAATTATCCGCTGACAATCCCTGACAGATGCGCCCTGTTCCATCGATTTAACTAAGGCTTGGTAACTAGACCAATTTGCTTGTAATAAAGTCTTTGCTTGTAGCAGATGAAATCGTTGTTTCTGTTCACTAGCGGAAGCAGAAAAACCCAAACCTGCTAAAACTCCCGCTAACTTGCTTTTATCGTCAGTACCGCCTTGTGCATCATTGAAAACTAAAGTTTCGGCGACAATGCCTGCCATCCAGACTGTACAATAACGGTCAAGGATTTGAGCGCTAATTGTCCCCCGTTCTAATTGGGATGCTAATTCCCCATCATCAAAGGTCACACCCCCCTGTCCTGGTTGTCCTTGTTTCCAAGCATCCCAAGCAGTGAGAGTATAACCAGTCACAGGGATATTCAGCAGATGTGCAGCCAGAAAATGACCAGCTTCGTGGTGGATGATGCGATCGCGGTGTTGGGGAGAAAAACTGGCAATCCAATCTAAAATTATAGTGCCACCCCGCCCTTGTAAACTAAAACTGTCAAAAGTGACTATTCCCAAAATACTAAAGGTGGCGATCGCAGGTACTGCGGGGGACAAATGAATTAATGGCCCTAACAAGACTGATAGGGTCATGAGAAATATAGATATTGCTAATAAATTTAAACTAGTTTGACTCATTCCAGGGGACTAAACTGCAACTTAAATTATACCCACATATAGACATTATTACCATTATGTCAACATAATAGAGTGCATACAGCGAGGTAACTCTATTATGGACAACAATCAAATGACTATTTCCATTGGCGACACTGCTCAAGAGCTAGGCGTGTCAGTAAAAACGGTTAAACTTTCGCATTATCAAAGGTGATGTAGATCCTATGGGTATATAATATCAAAATTAATAAAACATTGGAGGTCGAACAATGTTACTCAGTTTTCAAACAGCACTGATACCAAACAACAAACAGGTGTCAGCTTTCCGTGCATTTCTCAAAAACCATAAGTTAGCAGGTGCAATTGCTGACTGTGGTATGTATGAATTTCGACGGCAGTTAGAGTATAAAACGGATAAATTCTCAAGTCAACTAATCATTGTTGATAGGATGTTTCCTAGTTCTCAGATTTGCTCTAACTGTGGTAATCATAGGCATAAAATGCCACTGAAAAACCGTGTTTATATCTGTCCCGATTGTGGACACACTGAAGACAGAGATTTAAACGCCGCCAAAAATATTGACCGGTGGTTTGAGAAGATTTTTATTCCTGAACGGTCAGAAACGGTAAGCTTTACCGGGATTGCTTGCGGAGCGGATAAACCTCTGAGAAGTCATTCTCAGACCGCGATGAAACAAGAAGTTAACGCTAAAATTGCCAGTGTCCAGTTAAGTCTAGACTTGGGGATTTTTGGGTAAGTTTAACCGAGCGGATTCTCTGAGTTCTTGACACTTAGCCTGTGCAGCTTGGTAAGCCGCTAAATATTCGCCACCACCCAACATCACATTACCATAATACTCATAGGGTGCATCCCCATAAACCGGTAATGGGTCATCCTCGGGATAATCTTCCTGTGATTCCTCAATAATCGCTTTTAATTGTTTCCTGGTAAAACTTTGGGCGGCAAAGTACCAAAGTTCTTGAGTTTTTTTGTTTAGGTGTGGTAGACTGGGATCTATAATCTTAATTAGAGAATCCTCCCCAGAGGTATCAGCCAACTCTAGCCAACCATGTTCAATAGGTTGGTAAGGTTTACCCCCTATAGCCAAAAACCCCTGGACATAGTTCGCCTGATCTGTGACTAACAGCGCCCTATAAGCATTATCAAAGGGCTGACGAGCCTTACTTTTAATATTTTGCGCAACTTCCATTGACAGCGTTTCATCCAGTGCCTTGTTCATTGAATGCGGGAATTATGGCATTAACTAGAATATATTATCATTCCCGGCTATGCTGAATATTGCTGATTTTCGCCGAAAACAAAGCCGGAACCTCTCCCCTAACTCCTTGTCCTGTGATCAGTTCCACAACATCCATGCCATTACCAATTACCCCTGGTACACTAGGATAGCCGGCAGTAGCCCCCACAAGAAACAAGTTAGGCAACTCTGTAATATATCCTAACCGATTTAACCCCACTTGTTCAGGTACTAACTTTGCACCGTAAATATTACCTTGGGGTTGTCCGAGATAAAATTCACTGGTGGTGGGTGTACCAGAAACCTTCATGCGCGCGTACTGGTCTACATCGGGAATTAAATCTCGAACACTGGTCATGATCTGCTGGTAAACTTCCCGTTTCTTGGCTTTATAGCCTTGGTGGTTGGTGTCTTGCAGATGTTTAAATGGTTCGTAAGGGCAGACAGTGGCGATTTCTAAGATATGATGACCTGGTGGAGCTATTCCGGCGTTATCTCTAGATTTCATCGTGGGACAAGATAGGAAAATCCAAGGTTGGCTGAGGTCTCCCTGAAATTGGCGTTGATATTCCCTGTTTAAATCTCCTGTGGGATAATACCAAATATTCCAGTTACCAATCCTATAATTTTCTGGTTGAAAGCGACTATCTAAACCCAGGTAAATATTAAATGCACTAGTTGAGTATTCGTAATTGGTAAGGCGTTGACGTTCCCTTAAGCTCAAAGCTGTGGTGTCGTGTATTAACTCTACTGTTAATTTGGGGTCAAGGTCGCTAATATAGCCCTGAGTAGCTTGGTAGGTTTGATCACCAGCAGTTACCCATTGTACTTGCTTTTGATTAACTTCAATATGCTGGACAGGAGTTGAATATTTAATTATACCTCCCCCTTCGGTGATCGCATCTGTAATACTATCTACAAACTGCTTAAAATGGTATTGAGGATAGTAAGCGCCTTCTGAGTAATCCCAAACTAGGGAAGTGTGGATCAGTAAGGCGATTTCATGAGGTGGTAGTGCATAATCACCACTTTGTCCCCCTAGTACTGCTTGTAATTTGGGTGATAAACCCACATGGTCATATAAGTCTTGTAAAGTCCAGTTGCGCTTTCTAAATAAATGGAAATATTTAGGTAACTTCAACCAGTCTGACCAATTCTGATTATACCAACGTATTTCCCCCCCTAGGCTACGCATTTCCTGATGGATCTGCGCAATTGTGTCACAGTAGCCATTAATAGCAGTTGTCTCCTCGGGAAAAGTGGAGAGTAAACGCGATCGCAAGTTTTCCCATCCTAAAGGAATTTTAAAATCTACCTGCGGTGTAATTATCCGGTCTATGCAGTCTGGGTCAAGGCTATGAAAGGGGACATGGCGCTGAATGTAGTTGAGAAATTGCCCAATAGTTTGACTAGGTGCGCATTGAGATATATAATGGACATTAGCGCAAAAACTATAGTCACCATAATCAAAAGTGTGGCAGCAGCCGCCAGGTAGGTAATGTTTTTCTAAAACAGCCACCCTGTATCCTTGCTTAGTTAAACAAGCTGCGGCGGAAAGTCCACCTAATCCGGCCCCCAGAATGACATAATCAAAATTGTGCATCTGGCTGTCCCCTTTTGCTTGATAATTTTTCTAGACCCAGACAACGTAATACTTACTCAGAACCAGATTCACCCCCACCATCTGGGGTAGTCATCATATGTGCGGGAGGTGCGGATTCTGTTTCAATTTCATTTTCTGCTTCTACTTTAATATCTAGCTGTTGATTAACAGTAGCTTCAGGGGTAGATGTGCTTGACTCTGGTTGGTCTGACTCTTGACTAAGACCGGGTTGCTGTGGGGAGGTTTCCCCTTCTTGAGCTAAAACCTGAGATATGGGATTGAAAGCAGTAACAGCCATACTGCTAAATAGTAGCATAAAGGCGACTTTGGCCAAAGACTTCATATCTTTACCTGAATAAGTTTTAACTTCATTTTCAACAATCGTCAAAATCTAGTTATCCTACTCAAGTTAGAACCGCTACAATCTTCAGTCAGATTTCCCAAGAATGGGAAAACATTTATGCTTCTAAATCTGCCAACTGAGGAATTAAAGCCTGGAGAGCAAGACCCCGATGGCTAATTGACCCTTTGATCTCCCGTGACATTTGCGCAAAAGTCAATTGCTGCTCAGGAACGTAAAATATAGGGTCGTAGCCAAAACCACCCTCACCCCTGGGTGTATGGAGAATTTCGCCGCGACATACCCCTGTGGATTGTAAAACTATTTTACCATCAGGACGAGCGATCGCCACTGCACAGACAAACTGAGCTTGGCGATTTTCTGAGTTACCTAACTCTTGTAATAACCTAGCAATGCGACCTGAGTCGCTTTGACCATAACGTGCAGAATAAACCCCTGGTGCGCCATTTAAAGCATCTACTTGTAACCCAGAATCATCACCGATCGCCCATTGTCCTGTAGCTTGAGCAATTTGGGAGGCCTTGAGACAAGCATTGTCTGCAAAAGTTGTACCGGTTTCTGCAACTTCTAATTCTGGTGGTTTGAGGGTTAATTCCCAACCAGAATTAGCGAGATAAGCTTGTAGTTCCCGGAGCTTACCGGGGTTACCCGTAGCTACTACCATTATTTTAGTCATATATTCATTTAACAGTTTAGGTCGCCCAATTTTTTGCCCAAGCCAAGGTTTGATGTACTTCCTCAAGTGTTGCTGCTTCACAATACAGACGTAACACCGGTTCAGTACCGCTAAACCGAATCATTAACCAGCTGTCATCAGCTAACCGGTATTTATAACCGTCGATGGTTTGACAATCAACTACTGCTTTGAGCGCAATTTCCCTTAATGGTTCGGTTTCCAGTTGTTGTAAAAGACGCGATCGCACTGCCATACTAGCTAAAGGTAAATCAATGCGGTCATAAGCGGAGGTGAAACCTGTTTTCTGTTGTAAATCCCGGTAATAATCGCTTAAATCGAGACCAGATGATACAATAGCTTCTAAAACATACAATGCTGATAGCAGTGCATCACGTTCGGGAATATGACTACCATAGCCGATTCCTCCCGACTCTTCACCACCTAACAACACCTGTGCTGCTAACATTCTATCAGCGATGTACTTATATCCCACTGCTGTTTCAAAAACTGGTAAATTATGCAGTGCTGCTACCCGGGGAATTAAATCTGAACCACTGACAGTTTTAACAATTTCACCTGTAAAACCCCGCCTTTGGGTAAGGTGGTCGATTAATATAGGTATTAAGATTTGGGAACTCAAAAAGTTAGCTTTTCCATCTACTGCGCCGATGCGATCGCAGTCCCCGTCAAATACTAACCCCACCGTTAAACCTGATGTGTCTGTTTGGCGGTGGCTTTTAATGACTGAGAATAAACCAGATAGGTATTTTGGTAAAGGTTCTGGCGCTCCTCCTGCAAATAAAGGATCGCGGTTGCTGTTGATTTCTTGAACCCCATGTTTGAGTAATTTTCCCAATCCCCCAGCTGCCGCACCATGCATGACATCGGCGAATAATGTCAGTTTACCACAGGCGATCGCCTCTTGAATCTTGGCAATATTAACTTTACCTTTTAAGGCTGTGATGTAACTAGGCCAGGGGTTAAATATATCTTGTTTTCCGGGTTTAGCTGCTGGTGGTACACCCACAGATAATAAAGTTTCAATTTCTTTTGTCACTTCTGGCGGTACTGAACCCCCACAATGACCCTTGACTTTTAGACCTAAATATGTACCGGGGTTATGACTGGCTGTAATAACTAGCGCCCCCAAAGCATTAAGTTCTTTAGCCGCCCAACTAAAAGCCGGAGTTGGGGCGTAGGTTTCGCTGAGTAAAACATCAAAGCCGACAGCGCAGACAGTATCAGCCACAGTGCGAGCAAAGTCCTCGGCCATAAAGCGGCGATCATAGCCGACAATAATAGTTTTGCTGCCTACTGTAGAATTATATGTATTATATAAGACTTGAGCGGCAACTGGTGCCACTAATGCTAGGCGTTCAAAGGTGAATTCATCAGCAATCACCCCCCGCCAACCGTCTGTACCAAACTTAATAGAGTTAGCAGCAACTGGCATTAAGTTATCCTCACTGTTTACGAGAGGATTTTAGCATTTATAATCGAGGAGTGAATTCTTGCAATGCTTGACTCAATGGATCCGCCGAGGAAGAATTTAACAGACTGAGATTGAGAGGATATCGACTGAGATATTGAGCATAAGAGGGTCGTAAATAAGAAGCATATTCGGGGCGATTGACAAGGTGTGCTTCCCAAAAGGCCAGATTCAAAGCCCGAAGGTAAGAATAAGCTGGCGCAGGATTTGGACCGAGTAAAGCCGGTGGTATAGGTAACACATTATTTTCTGGATCTATTTGGGCGATCGCACTGAAATGAGTAGCATTTTCAATTAATACCAAATACTTATTAGGAGTAGTCAACCAGGTAAAAGGCCGAACCTGCTCAGACACCATAGGGGTAGCAATATCCTGACTATTCGCCACCAGCATCACAGGAACTCGAATTTGACTGATTTCACTTTCACCAAAAATTGAACTAGATACAGGATTAATAGCCAATACAGCTTTAATGCGGTCATCTTGGAGTGCATAATCTTTAACTTCTAACTGCGTAACTTGACACTGTAAAAACAGCGACAAATTAAAAGAGGAAATATTCGGACTACAATCTTGTTGCAGTTGGTCAAAATTAATCTTGGCTCCTGCCAAACTTAACACAGTGTAACCACCAAAAGAATGTCCCATGGCTCCGACTTGCTCAAAGTTGAGTCCTTGGAGGTTAGGATCTGATTTTTCTCTGCGCTCAAGTTCATCCAGGAGAAACTTAATATCTAAAGGTCGGTTAATAAATTCTTCGGCTTCTAATGGCCCAGCCAAACCCGTCAAGTAGCGCCGAACACGTTCCGCATTACTCCCCGGGTGTTCTAATACCGCTACAGCAAAACCGTGGGATGCTAAATGTTCAGCCAAATAAGCAAAAGAAGAACGGTCAGAAGCAATACCATGAGAAATCACAATCAGAGGAAAAGGCGGCGCTGTTCCTTGTGGTAGATAAATATCTGTGGGTATGATGCGAAGAACATCGCGGGACCTATCCCGGAGTATCAATTCGGTTCGTCGCCAAGTAAACGGACCAGATGCAGCTAAATCCGGCCGTTGCTTCCAATTAATGGGCGCACCATGGGCGATCGCTTCTTGTTGAATCCAAGTTACAACCTCATCCCTTTTCTCTAATACCTGCGATAAATCATCAACCAACTTTAGCCCCTCTGTAAAATTTAACCGTACTGTGGGGGAGGGAAAGTGACGCAGAAAATTCACCACTGTTAAGCCTTCTGGAGAAGCAGCAGCTAGTATTAAAGCACCTCTGATGGCGTAAAAGCCATTTTGCCTTGATTCCGTGCGGATTAAGCCCCCTAAACGGTCTATGAGGTCTTCGCCTATAGGTGAGTAACTCACCTGAGATACAAGAGTGGGAGTAACATTAAATTCCTGCTGTAGCACTTCTCGTAATTGAGCCAGTTGCTGGGGATTAACCCGGCGCGCATAAAAGGAAAATTCGTCAGTGATTTTCCCTTTTTGAGCAAATATTGCTAATGAGTCCAGACTCAGGGAGAATTCCCCAAAAGGAGGGTAAAAAAAGCTAATCCGTTCAGCCCCCATTCCGGGGGTAGCAGTCATCAAAGTCCATAGCAGCCCTAAAATTGAAGATTGCCAAAATTTTTTCAATAAAATCATGTCCGTTTAATCAAACTCAATAAAAAATGTTTGCTCTTAGTCAGTACAAACTGTTTATTATTATGTATGAATGGTCGGACATTACATAAACTTTATCAAGTTTATCCGCTTATTTTGCTCCCAGGGGTTTCTCGCCTTTAGAACAACGAGCAAACCATTCCTGATATTTCTTCTGTAGGGACTCATTTGTCACAGCAATTGTAATTTTTACCTGCTCACAGCCGTGATTTTTTTCCTGAGCGATCGCATTTAAAAGTAAACTAGCAATTTTCGGCGAACTGAATTCACCACTCACATTTACATGGGTATTTAGAACCGTTCCTAATGGTCTATCATCCTCGATGAACTCAAGACCAGAAATCTCACCCTGTGTCAAGTCAATTTCTGCCAGTCGTTTATTCTCTGGACTAACTTGCTCCACAATTAATTTTTCACGCCTCACAGGTACTTGTATTATTTGAGTTTCAATTTCTTTGCGAATAATAACATCACCAAGTTTGGATTTTTTATGATCAGCTATCAATCGTTCTTCTATTAAACGAAAAGTATCTTCTTCCTCAACTTCAGTTTGACTTTTAATCATCTTGTTATTCAGCGTTTTTAGTTCAGTTAATTTATCTACTGTTTTTTGACCATCTGCTTTTTGCAGTTTTAAATATTCAGACATAAGCTCTACTCTTGATCAAATGTTTTGATTAGATCACCTTTATCAGGCCTATGGTAGAGTATTTAAACCACCATAGCCTGAGAATCGATAGTGAAGTAGTTCAACCTAGTAACTATTAAAAAAGGTACACCCGCACTTGCTCTTTAATTGGTTATTAGTTGTAATTACTGATTAGCGCTCCTCAACGCGAAGATTAGGAGCATTAACATCTAACTCTTCGTGGCGCACAGTGTCTTGAGTCTCAATTGTTTCTTGCTCTACAACCTTATCGATTTTAATTTCTTCCCGTAAAAAAGCCTCTTTGCGAATTTCAGGACTCTCTTCATGGATTTCTATACGAGCGACTTCCCCCTCACGGAAGTTAGCTTCGCTAGGAGGAACAACCTGACCCACATCTGTTGGAGTCACACGTTCAATAACAACATGCTCTTTTTCTATGGGAACGGAAACCTTGACAGTTTCACTTTCAACGTGCTTACCAATGACTACTTCTCCAGTTTTTTGGCGAACTTTGTCAGCAATTAACCGTTCTTCATACAATCGTAGAGTTTGATGGTCTTGCTGATTTAGCTCGTACAAAGAAGGTTCATGTTCATAAGTGTAAGTATCACGGTTATAAGTATGGGGGGTGGTATCGCGATAAACCCCCCTTACCTGTTCTTCATAGTCATAATCAAGTGTTCTACCTTCTTCAAACTCCGGTAAATTTTCCGCCTGTTCCCTAGTCATACCAATGGCGTAGACGCGACCAGCATCATAGTCAATGCGGGAACGTCCAACGGGTAGTAGTACTTTTTTACCAAATATCCAAAAACCTAAATCAACAACTAGATAACGAAAATGTCCCTCTTCATCGACTAAAACATCACTTACTGTACCAATCTTTTCATCAGTCTTGTCGGTGTAGACACCTAAGCCTTGAATATCATTACCTTGAATAGTTTCACGATAATTTGGAGCCACATCTGCCAATCTGTGAAGAGCCATGACATTTACCTTTGAGTTTTGATACCATCTGTTAATGAATAACATAAAGGTTAATTAGCTATTTTCCCTCTTACTATTGACTGAATTAATACATTGACATCACATCAAAAGTTATATATTTCTGATATTTCTGTTAAATTCACAATAAAAGTAGAGGTAGAGGCGAAATTTCCCCTACCTACCTTTGATATGAATCACCAAATTACATTCCCTAATTAGCTACTCAAAAGGCTTGTTCAGGGTTTCTACTAGCTGCATCCATATGTAATTCCCCTGTAGTATCAATATCTAACTGTTCTCGCCGAATGGTGTCTTGTGCTTCTACCGTGTGGCGGTCTACAACCTTCTTAACTCTAATTTCTTCCCGTACAAAGGCTTCTTTGCGAATTTCCGGCCTTTCTTCGTACAATTCTATCCGTGCTATTTCCCCCTCTTGAAATTTAAGAGCTTTTGGGTCTACCACTGTTCCTATTTCTGTGGGAAGAACGCGCTCAATCAAAACACGTTCTTTCTTCACAGGTACTGTCACCTGTGCAATTTGTGTTTCAACGTGCTTACCAACTTTTACCTCCCCAGTCTTGACCCGATGCTTATTAGCAATCAAACGTTCTTCATATAGCCTGAGAGTTTGATGATATTGTTCATTTAAGTTATATAAATCTGGCTCTCTTTCGTAAAGGGATATATCCTGTTGTTCAGAGATATCTCTACTTTCAGGGCGAAAAACAAGGCGCACCTCTTTTTCATAATCCTCATCAACATTGATAGTTTCTTGGTATTCAGGTAAATACTCAACTTGTTCTTTACTCAGTCCGTCAACATAAACACGTTGGGCGGGATAATTAATGTGAGAAAGCCCAATTGGTAGTAATATCTTCTTACTCACAGAGTCGAAGCTGGTGTCAATAACTAAATACCGAAAACGTCCCTCTTGGTCAACTAAAGCATCAGCTACTGAACCAACTCTAACTCCGCCTTCAGTGTAAAGGTCTAAGGTTTTCACGTCATCACCGCCAAATGTTTCTCGGTAGTTAGGGTCAAATTCTTCAAGTTTGTAAAGAGGCATATACTTACAGGTGTAGAATATTTATACCTATCAGCATAAAAATTCTGATGATTATCTTCCTCTTACTGGCGGCTGAATTGAGGGAATATATTTGATGATTTATAGATGATAAAATTATAATTTAATTTCGTGTCCAACTTGCGTCAGTCCTAAGTCAGACACAGCAATTATTTTAACCATCTCATGGGAAAATGAACAGGGATATTAACCTGTATTCCTCTTCTGTGAGAAAAATATCGAATGAAACACCATTAGAAAACTCGGAAAATAAAAGGATACCGCAATGGTTCATCTGGCTGACTGAAACAGTGCAACAGCGCCCAAATTGTCAATCCCCAATGCAGTGCAAAACCCAATGCAACCACAGGAAAGAACAAAATTCCCCCCAATCCAAATGTGAGAAAAGATATAACCCCAATTGGTACTCCAATTACGGTTCCCCAAAACCAAACATTAAAGTGAAAATTAATGGATTCTTTAGCATTACTCTTCACCACTGGGTCATCGGAAATTAAGTTAATGACAATGGGAACCCCAATAGAGAATAATGTCGTACTAAAGAAAATTGCCCCGTGACACACAGATGACAGCAATTTACGTTTATCAGCATTGTATCCAACTTCCATCCTGGTGTTCTCTCAAGTAGGTTGGTCATTTTCATTTTAACGAATACATCATCGGTTGGGTATGACAGTTTACCGTACTCTAGGAGTTGTTATTACTGCCTGTAACATAAACGAGGAATCAGGTTTAATCCACAGAGGATTTAAACAATGGGTCGCATTAATCCCCATACATTACAAATGCAGATTACCCGGCTGTTTGACCAGGGGCAATCATTTTTTGCTACAATCAAGGTACAGGACTGGCTCAAAGAACGCAAACATAACCCCTGAGATGATGATATTATTTTCCATCAACAGCCTGCGCCCCCTTCCTAGAAGTTATGGTGGTAGAAATTGAACTACGGCGCAAAGATGGACAGCCTGTAGATCCGTGGTTACAAGAACAAGCCAACCTTCATACCTGATAGTTTAATTTACGTACTCCTGGACAAAATGGCCAAATTCCTGTTTTGTTGTGCAAATCTCAAAACAGGATTCAGCCTAATAAATGTGGAAAGTTTATTAACATTGTGTGAGCTGTTTGCACTCTACCACAGTCTTATTGAGATTTACTAGCATTTTAGAGAAAAAATTTTCTGATTTTTATAAAAGTTTCAACTACCAAAATGGTTAAAACCTAATATTTATAGGCTTTTCAGAGGTTATATATCTGTCTGTTTACGAAAATTTACACTAAATTACTGATAAAATATGGCAATAACTCTGCTAAGATATCTTCAGAGCTTATTGAGATATATATTCATTAAACTGGGTAGATATCTCAGGGTAAAATTTCAACCCTCCAACTGCATTTAAAACTATTTATCAGGTGTCAAAATGTCAAAAAAAATTGGTTTGTTCTACGGTACTCAAACTGGGAAAACTGAATCTGCGGCGGAAATCATTCGTGATGCCTTTGGTGGTGATGTTGTGACTTTACACGATATTTCTCAGGCGGATATTGCTGATCTTGCTGAGTATGAATATCTGATTATTGGTTCCCCAACTTGGAATATTGGGGAACTCCAAAGCGATTGGGAGGGTATTTATCCTGATTTAGACGAGGTTGATTTTACTGGTAAGATGGTGGCTTATTTTGGTACTGGAGACCAGATTGGTTATGCTGATAACTTCCAAGATGCTATGGGGATTTTGGAAGAAAAGATTTCCCAACAGGGTGGTAAAACTGTGGGCTATTGGCCTACTGATGGCTATGATTTTGGCGCTTCTAAAGCTGTGCGCAATGGTAAGTTTTGTGGTTTAGCTCTGGATGATGATAATCAATCCGATCTCACAGATGAGCGCATTCAAACTTGGGTGACTCAGTTGAAGACTGAGTTTAGCTTGTAGAAAATAGCAGCCCGGCATCGCCTATGTACCTTTTCAAGAGTCCGTGGCTGCTAAACTTATCACCCCTTACACAGCACAATTACGGTTATTTATGTCTGACTTATTGGATGTTGTTTGGTTAAATAGTAGTTCAGCGTTGAAGCGTTTTGATCAACCATTACTTCAATACCTGTCTAGGTATATGAATATTGCTCAGTGGGAATATCAACAAACACGAGATGAAGCCAGTTCTGTGGATGAAGCTGTGCTGTTGCTGGGTAATTTTTTAGATTCTTGCCCTGATACAGTCCATTTAGCTGGTCATGGTATCAGTGGTGCGATCGCCTTAAGTTATGCTCGTCGCTACCCCCAAAAAGTGCGATCGCTAACGCTCTTAGCTGTAGCGTCCCAACCTGCTAATACTTGGCACGCCCATTATTACTTTCAACGACAGTTGTTCAGCATTAGCCGGGAGCAAGTTCTGGTAAATATTGTTCGTAGCCTGTTTGGCAAACAACCTAGTCATACCACAAAGAAGTTAATCGCTGCCTTAGATAAAGACTTAGAGCAATCACCGTCGCCCCATTCTCTGTTTAAGTTGGTATATTTACCCAAGGGAGGGGTTGCTATGCCCATGATGGTATGCGGTAGCAAGACTGATTGTGTAGTCAATCCACCGGCATTACATGACTGGCGCAATTGGTTCAAACCAGAAGATAGACTGTGGGAATTTCCCCAAGGGTATCATTTCTTTCACTACTTTCATCCTCAACAGGTGGGTGAGCAAATTCTGAATTTTTGGGCAGATCATAACAGGCGATCGCACCCCATATATTGCATACAGTCATGTGCATCAAAAGCCGATGAAAAAAGACTATAAATCTTAACATCTATGAATCCGCAAACAGATATCCTCTGTGAATTAAGTGATTTTCTTTATCCTCGGAGTCCATATTCCGGAGAGTTTAAACCAGAGCATTTGGTTTTTAATGCTAAACTGCAAGACTTTTCTCAACGAGTCAACTACATTTGTAGTTTACAAACTGGTGGTAAGTTGTCCCCACAGGAAGCGTACAAGCAAATTCAGATTCTTTGGAAACAGTTAAAAAGTAGTAAACAAGACTTAGGGATCAGCTAAGTGTATTTTTGATTGTGTACGAAACACTAATTGAGATTTGCCAGCACCGCCTGAATGGTCATACCATTCAGGCGCAATTGAGTTTTGTCCCATAGGCTGAAGAACTAGCCAGAAGGTGAAAACCTTAAAAGATGCCAAGTAAATATAGCTTAACTAGTGAAGACTGTCAGGATCATAAGGTAAACAGTAAAAGTCCCACAGGAGGTTTAATCTTGACTAAGTTAAAAGTTGGCATCAACGGCTTTGGTCGGATTGGAAGACTAGTATTACGCGCCGGTTTGAATCATCCCAGTCTTGAGTTTGTGGGCATTAATGACCTAGTACCACCAGACAACCTGGCTTATCTCCTGAAATACGACTCCACCCATGGCAAGTTAAACAGTAAAATTGAGGCCAAACAAGACGGTATCTTGATTGATGGGCATTTTATCCCTTGTATGTCCGTGAGGAATCCGGCTGAATTACCTTGGGGCAAATTGGGAGCAGATTATATTGTAGAATCCACTGGACTGTTCAGCGATTACGAAAGCGCCAGTAAACACTTACAAGCTGGTGCCAAGCGAGTGGTGATTTCTGCTCCCACGAAAGATCCAGAGAGAGTGAAGACACTGTTAATGGGTGTAAATCATCACCTATTTGACCCAGCTAAAGATTTAATTGTCTCTAACGCCAGTTGTACCACCAACTGCCTAGCTCCCATAGCTAAAGTCATCAATGATAATTTTGGACTGACCGAAGGGTTGATGACCACGGTTCACGCGATGACCGCAACTCAACCCACTGTAGATGGGCCGAGCAAAAAAGACTGGCGGGGTGGTCGCGGTGCGGCACAAAATATTATCCCCTCCTCCACCGGTGCTGCTAAAGCAGTGGCCTTGGTTTTGCCAGAATTAAAAGGTAAGTTAACTGGTATGGCTTTCCGGGTTCCGACTCCCGATGTTTCTGTGGTTGATTTAACTTTTAAAACTGCCCAAGCTACTAGTTACCAAGATATCTGCACGGCAATGGAGCGCGCTGCCGGGGGTGAATTAAATGGTATATTGGGATATACTGATGAAGAAGTAGTTTCGACTGATTTTCAAGGTGATAGCCATTCGAGTATTTTTGATGCTGGCGCGGGGATTGAATTAAATTCCCATTTCTTTAAAGTGGTTGCTTGGTATGACAACGAGTGGGGTTACTCAAATCGCGTGGTGGATTTAATGTTGTCCATGTCACAGAAAGAATAAATTACTTCTGGTTTGTGAATTAGTCAGCTAAGAACAACAAGTTTAATTAAAGTGCATTCTATTGGACAGCCAATTTGGGTAGAAAGCACTTAGAATAGGGCTGAGGCACAAAACTGCCAGTAAATCAGGCCAAATTTCAGTAAAATTGCCTAGTTAGTAATTGTCAGTAAAAGGATGGGGCACCGAACAAGGGAATCAAGAAAGTCCTAAACTAGCACAACTCATGGAGAGAAATATGTCTAAAAGTTTACTAGAACAATTACGTCAAATGACGGTTGTGGTTGCAGATACAGGGGACATTAAAGCCATTGAGAAGTTTACACCCCAAGATGCTACTACTAATCCTTCCCTGATTACAGCCGCAGCACAAATGCCAGAATATCAGGAAATTGTTGATCAAACTTTGCTCCAAGCTAAAAAAGATGCCGGTGCGGCTGCTAGCCAAGGGGATATTGTGACTCTGGCCTTTGACCGTTTAGCAGTGTCTTTTGGGTTAAAGATTCTACAAATTATTCCGGGTCGGGTTTCTACAGAGGTAGATGCTCGCTTGTCTTTTGATACTGAAGCTACCGTTACCAAAGCCAGAGAATTAATTGCCCAATATAAGGCGGCTGGGATTGACCGCTCACGGGTACTAATTAAAATTGCCTCGACTTGGGAAGGGATTCGCGCTGCGGAAATTTTAGAGAAAGAAGGTATTCATTGTAATTTAACTCTATTGTTTGGTCTGCATCAAGCGATCGCTTGTGCCGAAGCCGGTGTTACCTTAATTTCTCCTTTCGTGGGTCGCATTCTCGACTGGTACAAAAAAGATACTGGCAGAGATAGTTACCCATCCGCGGAAGACCCAGGGGTATTATCTGTCACCACAATCTACAACTACTACAAAAAGTTTGGTTACAAAACCGAAGTTATGGGGGCTAGCTTCCGTAACATTGGCGAAATCACAGAATTAGCCGGTTGTGATTTGCTGACCATTTCCCCATCACTGTTGGCGGAATTGCAAGCTACTATTGGGGAACTACCACGGAAACTTGATCCGGCTCGGGTAGCAACCATGGAAATCGAAAAGATGTCTATTGACAAGGCAACTTTTGAGAAGATGCACAAGGCTGACCGCATGGCATCGGATAAACTAGCAGAAGGTATTGATGGCTTTACCAAAGCTTTGATTTCTTTAGAAGAACTATTAGCACAACGCCTAGAGCGTCTCGAAAAAGAAGTAATAGCTAGCGATTAATGTAGCCAAGGGTGAGGATATCCTCACCCTATTCTGTTAGTACCTTAATGTCTGCGCCAGTCATAGATTAATCTACCATGGCGATCGCGAACTAACTGCCAACGCCCATGACGATAGCGTGCCCCACTATAGTGCTGTCTTGGTCTATAGTGATGGTGGTGTCGTCTAATACGACTTCTGTTATATCTATGAGCCTGTAAAACTTCTGGGTTAGTATCTTCCCCCATGAAACTTGTCTCCACTCCCGCATTTTGGTGATAGAGAACATAATTAAGATCAGTATTTTTAGCTTCAGCCATAGCTGAGGGATAGATGAAGGCAAACATCAGAATCCCAACTGAGTATAATTTCTGGAAACCTTTCATGTTTTTGCCTTGCGGTAAATTATGGGTAATGACTTTATTTAATAGCTGAAAATTGGCAACTATACAGTTAACTGTTCACAAGCCCCCAACCGGTAAAAGTAATGAAAGTACTAGTTTTAAATGCTGGCTCCAGCAGCCAAAAAAGTTGTTTGTATGAAATCCCCGATCATACTATGCCTAATCAAACCCCCCAACCCCTGTGGGAAGGCAAAGTTAACTGGACTCAAGACCGGGGTGTAGCAGAGATTGAAGTGAAAACAGCCACGGGTAAAACACTACAAGAATCAATTTATGGTGATTCCCGACGGGCGCACGTAGCCTATCTCCTCTACACTTTGACTCGTGGAGCCACTAAAGTCATAGATCAGCTTTCAGAAATCAATGTAGTAGGGCATCGTGTAGTCCACGGTGGTCAGGAATACAGAAAAAGTGTAATAATTACCGAAGATGTCAAAAGCAAAATCTCCAGTTTATCCAGCCTAGCCCCGGCACATAATCCAGCCGCCTTAGAAGGGATAGAAGCCATTGAACAGAGCTTAGGGGATGTCACCCAAGTGGCAGTATTTGATACTGGATTTCATGCCACCCTCCCCGATGCTGCTGCCATTTACCCCGGTCCCTATGAGTGGGTAGAGCAAGGTATTCGCCGCTACGGTTTTCATGGTATCAGTCATCAATATTGTTCTGGGCGTGCTGCCCAAATTCTCAACCGAGATTTAGCATCTCTGAAATTAATTACCTGTCATTTAGGTAACGGCTGTTCCCTAGCAGCAATCAAAAAGGGTCGCAGTATTGACACCACTATGGGCTTTACACCCCTGGATGGGTTAATGATGGGGAGCCGTTCCGGTGCAATTGACCCAGGGATTTTGATTCATTTATTGCGGCAATCAAATTACTCAGCGGAGAGGTTAGATTATGTATTAAACAAAGCATCTGGACTAAGGGGAATTTCGGGAGTATCCAGCGACTTACCCCAAGTAATTGCAGCCATCGCCGAGGGAGATTACCGCGCCCAACTCGCTTGGGATATGTACGTACACCGGTTAAGGTCTGGTATCGGTTCCATGCTAGCCAGTCTACAAGGATTAGATGCTTTAGTATTCACCGCCGGGGTAGGGGAAAAGTCCCCAGGAATTCGCCAAGCAGCCTGTGAAGCCTTTGGATTTCTGGGACTAAAAATTGACCCGGCAAAAAATCAACAGCAGCCCCTTGATCAAGATATAGCCACAGAAGACTCAACCATAAGAGTCTTAGTCATCAAAACCCAAGAAGACTGGGCGATCGCCCAACAATGCTGGCAAATTATGCAAAAATAATAACTTAATCTTTGCGTAGCTTTGCGGATACTTGGCGACCCTTTGCGTTGAAAACCAGGGGCGGGGTCAACGAGACATTTTCACCCACCCCAGAGAAGGCCAATAGACCCCAATATTAACAGTACTCAATCTTATGGCTACAGCTATTTCATGACTAGTGACGACAAGATTGAGAATTTGCTTCCCCCATGACATATACAATTGTATTCGCCCCCAGTGGAGGAAGCCCCCACTGATTGCTTGCTGGTAAGTCTGAGGAAGCCCCCACTGATTGCTTGCTGGTAAGTCTAGTGAAGCTAACCAATTAATTTTTGCCAGGTCATTTGTCCAACAATACCATCGGCAAGTAAACCATTTTGTCTTTGATATGCCCTAATGGCTGTTCTTGTCTGGGGTCCATAGATACCATCCACACCAGCACCGACACGGTGTTGTAGATATCTCACAACTTCACCGCCAGCGTGGTTAGGTCTGACTATTCGTTTAGCTAAAATCAGATTAATCGCATTCCAGGTACTTGTGTCTGCAATTCCAGTGGGTGGTAGTCCCACAATATTCTGAAAATTGACTGTTGCCGAGCTTGTGGCCTGTCCCATGATGTTATCTTCTACCAAAGGCCTACCATTACTATCGGTAATTTGTAATTGGTTTAAGGTTCTCTGCAGTCTGATAACTGTAGTGTCTATATTCAACTCTTCATCTGGCACCGGATTAACAGGGGTGCTAGGCAGTTCACCCGTCAAGCCTTTGACGATGGCATTAGCAGTTGCCTCCGATTCAAAGATATTCATATCTCTTGGTGAATCAATAAAGCAGCATTCTATAAGAATGGCAGGCATCCTAGTATTTTTCAGGACATATAAGTGAGACCCACTTTTAACCCCACGATTAAAAAATCCTAATTTGACGATTTCATTTAAAACTGGTTGAGCAATTTTCCTTCCAGCATCACTAGTTGCAAATACTTCTGTACCATTAGCCCGACCATTAAAAGCGTTAAAATGTATTGAGACAAAAACCTCAACTTTGTTAGTATTGGCCGTATTAATTCTTTGGAATAGTGAATTCGAGACGGAAGTAGACCTATCTGGTTTACAGACTATGACTTCATGTCCCAAAGCCCTTAACTTTGAGATAACTCTATTCCCCACATCTGTATTTAAAACATCCTCAGATTTGATCCCAACAGCACCTGTGTCTGGAGGCGAATTATGACCAATATCAATGCCAAATTTCATCTGTTGAACCTCTAGTTTTGCTTCTAAGTTCTAATTTATTCTGGTTATACTAGGCCAATTATCAGGTTGTGAACTACCTACACTGACCTGACGCTACACTGTAGGCTTCCGGCTTGATTGACAGATACCCACAGCAAAGTCTTTCAATCCCAAATCAACACCCAGGATTTTATCTCCAAGGGGTTCACTAAAGTCACCCTCTACCTCACAGAAGATGGAAGCAAAATATTTATCTGTAGGGGTCTTGCTCAGGGTAACGGTTTTGAATTTACCCTCAATTGGTCTATGAAAGACTGCCTTAATCAAACCAATTTTGGGAACTGCTAAACAATCCCCTGCAATCTTAACATTTTGGCGATATTGAATTGATTGCTTATGCTGCTTTCATTGAAATCTGGGAAACTTAGCACACCCGTCAAAAAAGTTAGCCTGAGAGGATGTTTGTCAAGTCATGATTAGTGTATCAACTATTGTTTGACCCCACCCTCACCTTTCCCTTATAAAGGGAAAGGTGACTGGATTTTATTGTTTTTTGTGTGTTCGGTGTGTTCCCCATTCCCTGTTCGGTGTGTTCGGTGTGTTCCCTGTTCCCTAAGATAAAAATTACCTGTTGAAAACTTATCAAACATCCTCTTAGCCTTGTTTAAACTGTCTCGGATTAACCTCTCAAGCAATACAACTTGTTTCTCCGCCACCCTAGAATCTGTCAAGATTTAGCTGCGGGTGATTAAAATTCCGCTAAATTTCCTGGTTTGCTACCATACTAGGCGTAAATTTGAGTTAGCATAACCTTGGGTGTTTGGAGAAAGGCGATGAGGAAAAAAAAATTGAGTCAAGCTGGGAACTCCCAAGGTAGTTCAACTCTGGGAAGATTTGAGAGTAAAAGGATGCATTTAACAACGCCAGTTTTAGCTATAGCTGGATTTTTGGCGGTGATGATCCCCAATCCCAGTGTGGCTGTCTCTAACGCTAATGATTACCGTGTCTGTACAGCTCGACTGTTGGATTTGGGACTAACTGAACAGGCTGTATCACAAGGATGTGCAAAAGCACTGCGTCCGAGAGACTTATCGGCTTGCGTGGTGAGAATTAATCAGCAAACTCAAATTAGTGCCGTAGATGCTCTCTCTTCCTGTGAGCAATCCCGGCGACCCCAAGATTTATCTACTTGTGTTGTTGATGTCAGTATTAATACAGATAAAACCGTAGACACAAGAGTTTTAAATTACTGTCTGCGTAGTTTGTTACCTGAGCGTTTCGCTCAGTGTGTGGTGGGTTTACGTAGTGTGATAGATATTGCACCTACCCAAGCAATGGATACTTGTATTGATGCCAGTGACAGTGTGAGTGGCTTTTCACCTCCATCTGCACCGCCTAGAGTTCCTACAAAATTTAGTCCTTCTTTTGAGGTCACTCCCATTGTAGATTATTGAGTAATCGAATAAATTAGCTGTATGAAGTACCGTGCCCCATGGTGGATGGGGTTCCCATCCCCATGAAGAAAGTCAGATAATGGCATCATACAAATGCCATGAGATCAGGGATCTGTCAGTAACAAACTATCTTAATTATATCAGACATTGGTGATAAATTCACTTACCTCTAGATTAGGCGCGGGTATGCTCCCTAGCACCGAGGACTAAAATTTAAAAGCTCTTGCTTGTGAGTTTTTTAAGTGTTTTATCCCGGTTTTATCCCGCACTGCCAAGAGTTGATACTCTCCAGTCCCCAGAGGTGGAGATTCCTGGTTTCAGGGAAGCACTTAAAACTATTTGTTCTCCCCTAGATGCCATCGCCCCCTCTAGGTGCATAAAAGCGCAGTCACTTCAGCAGCGTTGCAGCGAAAGAGCAGCCCCTACCTTTAGAGTATAGTATTCATATTTACATCCCACTGTCATAGTAAGAGGTGTTAATGCTATAACACCTCGACTATCAGTCTTCTTTTCTCCCAAAAACCATCTGCAAAATCATAGGAATCCCACCGCTTTGGTGATATTTATCCCCCCAAGCACGAATGATTTCATCCAATTCTGCCATGGCCTGATCCCATTTTTCGGATGGTATATCAAGTTCTTCTAAGGCTCGCATGGTATTTGGCCGCTGTTCTGACCAATCTTTCATCATCCGGAAATACCGGGCTGTATCTTCCACCATGATGTATGTGCGCTCTTGATCGTCTACTGGCGCATAAAAAGGACGGGTAAGAGCGTAAAAGGGCATTCCCCAAGGAGAATCAATGCGCGTGACTGTACCCGAGTATAGTAGCCGACGCTTGATATGCTCTGCTAAGGCTTCGCTCAAGGGCATTTGATGCTCCGGTGGCAATACCTCTTGCGATCGCCTGTGTAGAAATTCAATCAGATCCAAAAACTCAAGAGATGTAGTCAATTGAGCATCTGGCAGATTACTCGGTAGTTTCTGCTCAATTTGTCTTTTTTCTTCACTGGTCAAACTTGTCCCAGGTACACGAGACATCCCTGGTTGCCAGGGAAACTTTTGCATCCAAACATAAGGTAACTGAATCAGATAGCGAGGTTCTTGAGAACCTAACATCTTTAATAATTTCCCTTCTGTTAGCGCTTGTCTGACTTCCTCCACAATGATTTTTACCCTTTTCGGCTCTAGATGATGCAAGTGACCGGTCATCCGCAGATTTTGTCCTTGCTCTAGATAGGTCATGTATATCGCACATTTAGCCGCCGTTGCTGCTGCATCTAAAAATGCTCCATGCCTATGCCCACTCGTCCGCATGGCACTAAAAGCCAGATAAAGCATGATCTGATCCATGGCACTGGGGCTAAGACGCTTAATCAGATCTATGTCGTTATTCATATTACAGACAGTTGAATAGCAAGTTTACAGATTTGTTAGTCACACAGTAATAACTATTATACATCCAATTGCCGCCAGTGTCTTCAGTTTCCGGCTAATTATCCTTATTATCCTTGAATTCCCGATTTTTTGGGAGTCGCACATGATAATCGAGTGGGTATATCTGACTACAACAACTCTCGCATGGATTCAATAAGATTCCAGCATTCGTCGGTTGTTTACAGATTTCCATTCGTGGTTGGGACTTATTTAGCCATAGGGCGAACCTAATGCCATTAGGTTCACAGACAGCTTTGCCAAGTTGTAACCCAGTTGGTTAAAACTTTCAGCATTTTTTGGGAGTATAGGCAGTTGCTCTAAGGTAAAGTTATCTACCTAAAATTTAGCAGATAATTCTCAGTTCAACATACATTTTATTTTCTTAGGATATGATATTCTTTTTTGGCTTGGTTTTGTATTAATTTTATATAAAGTAATTTATTTTTCATACCCACCTCAATAGCATTAAAATGCTTAATATGCAATTATTTGTCAAGCTTCCCTGATATTTACCCAAAGATGATCATTTATATCCTCATTAGCTCTTCGGGCTGGACATGATCCCGAATAAATCTCTGATTCTCTGAAAGTACTAGGCTAGGAAAATAAGTAAGTATTAATACTCTATATATAATTAACATCAATATATTACCTGAATAATTCATCTGAAAATCGGTGAAAAAAGGACGAGACAAGTAAGCTAAGTTGGGGCATGGGGGATGTAGGCTAAAGGAGTCGTGACAGCTAGTATGGTTTTCCCCAGGTAGTGTCATTTTGCCAATTAGAAAAAGTTCTAACGGGAGGGGATCATTTTCTCCAAACTGTAAGCTGCTACGCCAATCGTTACAAATAACACTCCCATAACTTGCACAACTGCCAAGCTTTCCTGAAGTATTAAAGCAGCAAAAACTACAGTTAAAATTGGCACACCTGCTCCAATAATCGCTGATCGTAAAGCACCTAATTTGCGAATACCAACATTGTTGAGGACATAACCTACTAGAGTTAGAACGCCCAAAATAAAAGCAATCAAAATAAGTTCCAGCAAATTAGATGGCTCAACACTAATATTCAAGTTTCTTGGTAAAGGTAGTATCAAACAGATAAAGCTCAACAGGAACATGGTGCTAAAATTAACTAACGTAAAAGACACTGGATGCAGTTGACTAGCACATATCCTTGTTAAAATCACGTAGCATGCAAAAGCTAAACCAGCTAAAATCCCCGTGGTGCTTCCCAGATTAAAAATACTCGTACCTAGGGTACTAGAACCGCCTAAAACCATTAATTCACCGCATAAAATAGCAACCATAGCAGCAAATCGGAATCCATGAGGGCGATCACCGAACAGTAACCATGAGAGAAATCCGCTGATCATGGGGTAGACAAAGAACAAAGCGATCGCCATTCCAGTAGCTACCTGACCAATAGCAAGGTAGATGAGCACCTGAGATACAAACAGAAAACAACCACTGGCGATCGACATTTGTAAAATTCTTTGTTTCTTCAGACTACGATTCGGAGTAGAGTTACCACCTAATGATTCCACCAGAGTTTGTATATCTTGCCATACTTGTGGATGCATCATGGGAGCCAAGAGCAACATTAGTGGCACAACTACCAGCAGACGTAGCATTAAAATTAAAAATATATTTCCGAGTGTTGGCGAAATAACTCCCTGTATCTCCAAAACTCCCAAATTGTCCTGAGGTTTAAAAAACATCCACTTGATGACTATGTTGTATAGCGATGATACGACTGTTGACAACACAACCAACAAGAAACCGACTTGGACTGGCGAAAACCTGCGGGAGCTAAGTGACCGTCGTGATGGGGGTTTTACTTCTTTACTAGTTGCTGGTTCAGAACTAAGGGTTTTAGTCTTGGGTTCAGATAAAGTACTAGTTAATAAACTCGACTCCCTCACCTCTGGTGGTGATGGGGTTTCAGGTTCTAAAGGTTCGGTACTAGGTAATAAACTCAACTCCCTCACCTCTGGTGGTGATGGGGTTTCAGGTTCAGACACATCTCTATCGGGTAGAGAATTTGGTTTAGTCCCCAGAGATGATATTGTGTTCGACGATAAACCTAGTGTAGAAAGATCAATATTGTTACTTTCTGATAAATCTCCAGTAAAACTTGGCTCGCTGCTGCTAGTTTCGATTACTCCTGACTGTAAATGTGTCTGAGAAGAACGGGGTAGCTGTGACTCCGATGGGTGTAAGATAGTGGGCGGTGATGCTTTGACTGCTGATCTGGAGATTTCCTCCATGGTTTTGACCAGTTCAGCACGCAGATGATTAATCAACTCCTGTGCCATCACTTCCCCTTGCTGCTGTTGGCTCTGCACTTGAGACAACTGTTGAGAAAGATGATTTTGATAACTTTTCAGATCCTGTTGTAAGGACTTAAGGCTAATAATCAGGGTATCATTCAAAGTAGCAAGCATCTGTTCAACATTCTGACTGTTGTTCCCAGCTGACTGAATAGCAGGTGTTTCCTGAGAATCACCTTCTACTGATTTGCGAGCTAAACTGGCCAGTGATAATTGCAGTTGCGAAGATATATGTTTTGCTAAGGCTTCTGATAACTGACGGATTAACACTTGCTGTTCGGTGATTTGCCGTACCTTTTGTAAGTGTTCTTTTTCCTCTAATAACTGCTGAATTTCGTCAGATAAACGAGTTTTATCCGTCTGAAGCCGTTTTATTTCTTCCTGTAACGATCTGAGCACATTTTGCTGGAGACTTTCTAGGTCCTCCACCACAGCCCATAAAGCTGTCTCTGCTGCTCTGGATAGATCACCTCTAACTCGCGGGTTGTCTGGTCGCTTTTCAAATCGCCCCATTAGCTTCTCACCTCTAACACCTGGAAGATAAAGCTCCTTTTTGTCAACTGGCTTGGTACTCATACTCAATTTCTGGATTTTGTCAGACTAGCTGAAACCTTTCGCAGAAACTGCGGACATAAAGGTAATTTTGTCATGCTGAGTGCCCGGTTGGCAAAGTATCTAAATTTATTTATTTACATAACAGCCATACTATACTCTGTTATCTTCACTATCACAGAACTGCTTTTCATGACAGACTTATCTAAATTCACAATTCTCTACGGAGACTTGATGATGGAAAAACATCATACCCCATATAAATACGGTTTTTTCTGGCAGTAACAGGAATTCCTAACAACTTATGAGTAAGTATATTAAGACGACCGTATGAAAAAAGTTATGGGCTTGTATGTTAATTTTGTCTGAATTTATCTTGTGTGACAAGTTACATTCTTAATATCTATTAAACTCGTAATCACCAGAAATTGCCAGTATAATTATCCTCTATAAACTATTTTAATCAATTAACTGTTATTCTGCAAAAACACATTCTGCTTTTGGGGTTGTAGCAACATGAGTTTGAGGTAGAAGGTAGATAAGTATCAGTTGATGAACATAAATAAAGAATATATAGCAATCCTAAATGATTCATGAACAATTTCTGTTCCCCGTTCCCTGTTCCCTGTTCCCTTTCCTCACTCATAATTTCTCAAGTCAAATAGGATGACTATATATTATAGGAATGCAATTCTGGCTGTACTAAAGATGACAGCGCTCAGGATTGCAGTGATTGGAATTGTAATTATCCATGCAACTGCAATATCTTGTAAGGTGCGAAATTTAATTGATTTGGTATTTTGCACCATTCCAATACCAATTACACCGCCAACAAGAGCATGGGAGGTGGAGACAGGTAAACCTAACCGAGAGGCTAGTAGGATGGTGGTAGCGGTTGCAAGTTCGGCACAAAATCCACTACTAGGTTGTAAAGAAATTATATTTTCGCCAATGGTAGCAATTACCTTTTCACCCCACACAGCTAAACCGGCGACAATACCAGCACCACCAAGGATTAAAATCCAGATGGGGATGGTGATGCCATTAATAGGTACGCTACCAGTGAGATTAATATAGACGATAGTAGCTAAAGGAGCTATGGCATTACCCACATCATTAGAACCATGAGCAAAGGCGACAAAGCAAGCACTGAGAACTTGAAAGCGAGCGAATAGGCGTTCTACTTCTCCTCCCTCTGCTGCTAACTGTCGCCAACTAATGACCGTGAGTACAACAGCTGCAACAGCACCTGTAAATAAGGGAATGTCATAACTGGGTAGGTTTAAACCTATTTGCTGATTTAAGTAGTTGGTCAGGGGTTCCGTTAAGGAAGGGAGAAGAATTACACCGAATATAGTAAGTATAATTACACTCAACCAGGGAATCCACTGTTGCATCTGTGCTATTGAATTTGGTTGTTGTAAAATCCAGTGCTTAATTTGACTGTAGAATAGAGCCGCAATGGCACTACTAATAATTGGTGTGCAAATCCAGCCGATGCTGACTAAGCCAATGGATGACCAATTAATTGCACCTCCTCCCCCAGCTACCCAACTAAATCCGGCGATCGCACCGACCACTGCATGAGATGAAGCTACAGGTAGACCGCGAGAGGTAGCAACTTGCAGCCACAAACCACAGGTAATTAAGACTGTTACCATACCAGTTATGTAAATTTCTGGTGTAGCAGTGAATAAAGCAGGATGAGCAATTTTCGTGGCTAAGGTTTGGGATACTTCATGCCCAAATAATACAGCGCCCGTAAACTCTAAAATTCCAGCAATAATTATTGCTTGTTTTAGGGTGATAGCTTTGGAGCCTACAGAGGTTCCCATGGAGTTGGCGACATCATTAGCGCCGAGATTCCAGGCGACGTAAAAGGCTAGTAGGGCGATGATTAAGGTAATGGACATTTAGGGTGGGGGTAGATGGAAAGAAAACAGCGATTCTGTGATCAATCAATAGCAAGGGACTATCGTCAAATCACGAGCAGCGCTATAAATATTATTTTCTGCTGTTATCTTGTTTGCCCGGATTACGGATAAATTAAAATTTTGTATGTTTCTGGTGTAGGTGCGATCGCTTGTGCTACGGCTGCTGATAAATCTTGTAATGGATAGCGATCGCTAATCAAGGCTTGGACATCGATACGCCGATTAAACACAATGTCCGCTGATAAACCCTGAAGCCGATAGGATGAACTGTAACTACCCATCAAGTCAATTTCCCGACGGTAAAGAATATTCGGGTTAATGGGAATTTCTACTTGATCGGGAAATTCGGCGAAGAATAGGATTTTACCACCTTTGCGGGTACATTCCAAGGCTTGAAAGAAAGCCTTATCACTGGGAACTGCTAAGAGAGTCACATCAACGCCCATCCCCCCAGTCAAGGCGTGAATTTTCCCTGGTAAATCAGGATCCCGCGCATCAAAAGCCGCATCTGCACCCACATTCAGGGCTTTCTCAATTCTCGATGGTAATAAATCAGTGGCGATCGCTTTCGCCCCAAAATACTTAACCAACATGACAAACATTAACCCAATCGGTCCTGCACCTGTTACTAGAACAGTTTGTCCTGGGGCAATTTGGGCTTTTTTCACAGCTTTGAGACAGCAGTTAGTCGGTTCTACAAAACTCGCCTCTTCAAAGCTGATCTCATCAGGAATGGGAATTAACCCCCCATTCTGGACAATATGTCCGGGAACCTTGACATACTCAGCAAAACCGCCACCGCTAGCATTAAATCCGGCCGTGGTAGAGATATTTTTATAAACATCGCACATAGAGAAATTATCATTGAGGCAGTAGGAGCAACGCATACAGGGGATATGGTGCATCACTGCTACCCGTTGTCCTACTTGCCAAGATTCTACCTGAGAACCGACAGCGGCAATAGTTCCGGCTGTTTCATGACCAAATATCCGCGGTGGTGCATACAGAGGATAACGAATTTTTTTAATATCTGATTGACACAACCCCACAACTCTCACCTGTACCAGCACCTCATCCGGTTCTAGGTTCGGGACTGGGATTTCTTCGTATGATAGTTGATTTACACCCCTAAATACCTGTGCTTTCACGTTGTTTTTTCCCACTCATCTTTATTAGATTTAACATTTAGTCGAGCTGAAATAATCAACTGTCATCCTCCCTTTTCAAATTAAATTTTCCCAATGAAATAAAATCATGAAAAATTGACCGAGGTGGAGTGATGGTTCATCAGACATATACAGCTGATGTCTTAGTTGTAGGCGGAGGAACTGGGGGAACTGCGGCGGCCATTCAAGCAGCACGAAGGGGAGCAAAAACCATTTTAGTCAGTGAGTTTCCTTGGTTAGGGGGAATGCTCACATCCGCAGGGGTATCTGCACCCGATGGGAATGAGTTAATGGCTTTTCAAACTGGCTTATGGGGCGCATTTTTACAAGAATTGCGACAACGACAGGCGGGGGGATTAGATAATAGTTGGGTGAGCTTTTTTAGCTATGATCCCGGCATTGGAGCCAAGATTTTTGCTGATTGGGTGGAAGAATTAGGGAATCTGCATTGGATTTCTGGACAGGTACCAATAGAAGTATTGCACCAGGGGAATTGTATAACTGGTGTGCGGTTTGCAGACTTCACAGTTACTGCCAAGATAATTCTTGACGGTACAGAATTGGGGGATTTATTGGCTTTAGGAGAAATACCTCACCATTGGGGCTGGGAATTACAATCTCAGTGGGGAGAAAGTAGCGCCCCAGCAGATTATAATTATCTCACACAAAGGTATCCGGTGCAAGCCCCTACTTGGGTGGTAGTGATGCAAGATTTTGGTGAAAGGATTGCTCCGGAAATTCTCCGATCCCCCAATTATGATCCGGCCTTGTTTGCCGGTGCTTGGGATAATTATGGGGCTGAGAAGTTCTTAAATTATGGACGGTTGCCGGGTGGTCGATTTATGATCAACTGGCCTATATGTGGTAATGACTATGGCGAAGGTGTAGGAAGATTAATCGAGTCAGAAGCAGCTAAAAAAGAATTTTTACAAGAATGTCGCTGGCATAGCCAAAATTTTGCTCATTTTATCCAAAAAAACTTGGGTAGGCGCTATGGTTTGGCTGAGTCAGTTTTTCCGGGTAACTGTGGTGCTTTTGCCTTGCATCCTTACTACCGGGAAAGTCGCCGCTTGGTGGGGGTAACTACTGTGGTAGAACAGGATATTTTACCCATGTCTGGGGGTAGGGTCGCCCCTTTGTGCGCGGATACGATTGCTGTGGGTAATTACGTTAACGACCATCATTATCCTGGATTCAATTTACCACTGCAACCGAAATCTATATGCTGGGGGGGGCGTTGGACTGGTACACCCTTTACTGTTCCCTATGGGTGCTTGATCCCCAGAATCACAGATGGTTTATTGGTTTGTGAAAAGAATATTTCTGTATCTCACATTGCCAATGGTGCTACCAGATTACAACCTGTGGTGATGGGTATTGGTCAAGCTGCGGGAATGGCTGCGGCTATGTGTGTTGAGTTGAATTGTCAGCCGAGGGATTTACCTGTGAGACAACTGCAAATTGCTCTGTTAACAGACTTGCAAGTGCCTGGGGCTATTGTACCTTTATTTAATTTAGATATATCAGTCCAAAATCCTGCATGGGTAAATTGGCAATTGTATTATTTAAATCAACCTCAAGCCTATCCATTAAGTGGAAATTACCCTATTTACTTAGATAGTAAACAAGTGTTAACACACAGTGTAAGTTGTTTTACAGGTATTTTTCAGGGGCGAAATCAGCAGGATTACCAATTTACCATGAGAACACCAGATGACTATGATGGTCAAACTTGGCAGATTGTGACTTTGCGATCGCCAATAGAGGAAAAACTACAAAGGTTAATAGATGGGCAACCCCTAACTATTTGGGGTCTCCTCAATCATGCTGGTCATTGGTTAATAGCTGAAGAAGTGGAAATATCCTAAACTAATTTTTTTTTCAGTAAAGCTGACTACTTTTTGAGGATGTTTCCGGAAAGTCTACCAGAAAAACAGTAGTATTAGTCAGAGAGTCCTAAAATAAACATCTATTATGGGAGCTACGATTTCACTTTTGGTTTCAAGTTTAGTTTTCAGTGTATTAGCTGTTAGCTACCAGGTAAAGGCAAATCTCTCATCTGAGATGTTGATATTTTCTTCTAGTTCACAACAGTTCTACTCAGATTCATCTGCATATCAAGCGCAAGCTAATGACAGAGAAAAACCCATACCACACAGGGGTAGTGGGCGTATCAATAGCATAGAAGAGCAGGGTATTGATGGTTGACCGAAGAGTGGCCTATCTGTTAGGTCAGAAGTGAACAGCACCCGGATCAAATCCTCAAGAAGCCTGCGGTAATTGTCTGGTAGGGGTAAATACTGAATGATGGGATGAAGCGCTGATATGTATGTATACGGAGTGACTCTGAACTTCAGAGTCACTTTTAAGTATGTTAGCAGATAATCTGGTTCAGGCTGGAGAACTTACTTTTTAGCTTCAGCAATGGGAACCCACTCAGTGTGGAATGTTCCTTCCTTGTCAAGACGCTTGTAAGTATGTGCGCCGAAGTAGTCCCGTTGCGCTTGAGTGAGATTTTGGGGTAGGCGATCGCGGCGATAGCTGTCAAAATAATCCAAGGATGCACTAAAAGCAGGTACTGGGATACCCACTTTTGCAGCTGTCATAATCACTTCCCGCCAAGCATCTTGTCTGTCGAGAATAGTTTGCTTAAATTCGGGAGCCAACAACAGATTAGGTAATGCAGGATTTTCGTTAAAAGCCTTCTTGATTTTATTTAAGAAGCCAGCACGAATAATACAGCCACCTTTCCAAATCCGAGCCATTTCACTCAGAGTCAAATCCCATTTATAAGTCTGGGAAGCTGTAGATAACAGCGCCATACCCTGAGCATAAGAACAGATTTTAGAACAATAAAGAGCATCACGCACCTTATTGACAAAATCCTTCACATCCCCATCAAACTTAGCACTAGGACCTGTGAGGCTGTGAGATGCTGCTACCCGTTCATCTTTAATAGAAGACATAATGCGGGCGTTAACTGCTGCGGTAATTGTGGGAATAGCCACACCCAATTCCAAAGCAGTTTGTACAGTCCAACGTCCAGTTCCCTTTTGACCAGCTGCGTCAACAATTAAATCTACCAAGGGTTTCTTGGTTTCGGGGTCAACGTAAGGGAAAATATTAGATGTGATCTCAATCAAAAAGGAATTAAGTTCATCGGTGGTGTTCCACTCAGTGAACACCTCATGTAACTGACTTGCACTTAACCCAGCCACATTTTTCAGCAGGTCGTAGGCTTCTGCAATTAACTGCATATCACCATACTCAATACCGTTGTGTACCATTTTGACATAATGGCCAGAACCACCAGGGCCAATATAGGTTACACAAGGGCCATCATCGACTTGGGCGGCAATCTTGTTGAAAATTGGGGAGAGATATTCATAGGAGCTGGGTGTACCACCAGGCATAAGTGAAGGGCCATTCAAAGCGCCTTCTTCACCGCCACTCACACCCATACCAATAAACCGCAGTCCCACAGGTTCTAATTCCTGAGTCCGGCGTTCTGTATCTTCAAACCAAGAGTTACCACCATCGATAATGATATCGCCTTCATCTAGTAAAGGTTTGAGTTGGGCAATTACTGCATCTACTGGCTTACCAGCTTGCACCATCACCAGGATTTTGCGGGGGCGTTCTAATGATGCAACAAATTCTTCTAGGGTAAAGGCGGCTTTGACGTTCCTTCCTGGTGCACGCTGCGCCATAAACGCGTCGGTTTTTTCTCTGGAGCGGTTATAAACTGCAATTGGGAAGCCATTACGCTCGACGTTAAGAGCTATATTTTCACCCATTACGGCTAATCCAATCACACCAAAGCTTTGTAGTGTCATAAATTATGTTTGGCTAACTCTTGCAGATCCTTTTATCTTTAGAGTAAACCGAGATTTTGGCTGATCTCCTAAAGAAGACCTTAAGACTTGAATAAACAGTGAGAATCTATAATTAACACAAGGAAATAGTTGTTGCAACTCTCAGTATTCCAGTCAATTTCGTATACTTGTTACTTAAGTACAAAATCAGGAAATGACAATGTTAACTAAACTCGGGGAATTCCCCATCAGCTGATGGGGCGGGGTAGTTGATTAAATCAATTTCTTTCATATAGAGGATGAGTTAACCCTCTCCATTGCTTTAGACATAGTAGAAGGTCAACAAATCAAAAACAGTCAGGACAGCCTATATGAATGAATCCTTACAGGCACTACCATTATTGGTGTTACTGGTGGGTATAGCAATTGCGATCGCCATTTTCATCAAGTCTGGTTTAGAAAGCATTGGTGTTCCTGCTTTGGTTGGCTATTTAGTAGTAGGATTTGTCCTGCGCCTGATTGATCATCAATGGCATATCCTTTCCCCAGAGGGAGAAGAAATTTTTGACTTCTTGGCAAAATTAGGCATCATTATCTTACTATTCCGAGTGGGATTAGAAAGTGACCTAGCCGGACTAATCCGCCAACTTTACCGTGCCAGCATCGTCTGGGCGGGTGATGTTTTAGTGAGTGGCTCACTTGCTTTTGTTGTCTGCTACTGGTGGCTGCAACTAAGTTTAATTTCCAGTTTGTTTGTCAGTACTGCCATGACCGCTACCAGTGTAGGGGTAGCCGTTGGGGTTTGGCAGGAACAGAAAGCGACAGACTCCCCCAACGGTCAGCTAATGCTAGATGTAGCCGAAATGGATGATATTTCCGGTGTGATTTTGATGGCATTGCTGTTTGCGATCGCACCTATGTTAGAAGAGAGTGCCAACGGTTCTATCTTACCCGTTATAGTTAAAACAGCAGGAGGTTTCTTGCTGAAATCTATATTATTTGCCACTATCTGTTATGTATTTTCCAGGTATTGTGAGGAGGCAGTTACAGTTTTTCTCAGGAGAATAGAAAAACCCCCAGATCCAATGTTGACTGTTGCCAGCATTGGATTCATGATTGCTGCGATCGCTGGTTTATTGGGATTTTCCGTTGCCATCGGCGCCTTCTTTGCTGGACTCGTGTTTAGCCGCGACCCTGAAGCTGTCAAATTAGATACTTCATTCAGTACACTTTATGAATTTTTTGTGCCGTTTTTTTTTATTGGTATCGGTTTGCAAATTGAACCTAACGCCTTAATAACGGCTTTCGGTCTGGGTGGCGCTCTGTTAATTGTAGCCGTACTAGGTAAAATTATTGGTGCTACAGTACCTGCTGTATTTATGAGTGGATGGGTCGGAGCGACATTACTAGGTGTGAGTTTGGTTCCCAGAGCCGAAATTACCCTAATTATCATGCAACGAGGTCTATCATTAGGAAATTGGGTAATTTCTCCACAGGTATTTGCTGCTATGGTTGTTGTATGTGGTTTGACTAGTGTCGCCACGCCTCTGATTGTGCACCGAATGTTGGAGCAATGGCCACAAACACAAACAGGAGAATGATGACAAAAATGGGTTTAAAACCCCTGATGCAATAAGGAGTAACCAAAAATGCTGGCATATATTCTAGCTTTTGTGGTTGGACTAGGTAGTTTAGCCATTTATATAACAGCTTTCTTGTTTCCGGAAATCCACCGTAAAAATGATTTTATCTGGAGTGGTGTGGGACTTTTCTATGGTTTAGTGTTATGGGTGTTTGCTCCGCACATTTCTGGAGGCTTGTTACTGGGTCATATAGCTAGCGTCGCTCTGTTAGTTTGGTTTGGGTGGCAAACTTTTTCATTACGTCGCCAAGTCACCCCCCAAACAGCACAAACCCCAGTCCCCAGTGCTGAAACCATAAAAACTGGGATTCAGGAGCAAATAACTAAGTTATCTCTCCCAGATAGGCTGGCTCAGGTACAACAAAGTATTAGTAAGATATTTAGCGGCGCACAAGACAAGGGACAAGAGGCGATCGCCCGGAAAACCCCTGAAACTCCTAAGATGGAGCCAACCAACTCTACAGCACCCCAGAAACCTCTAGTAGAGATTATTGATAAAACTGCGGTGACACCAGCTTCCCCACCAGCAGAAAAAGTTGCAACCCAGGAAGTCCCCGAACCTACTCCACCAAATCCCCCACCTGCGGAAATGGTAGCTGCAGCACAACCTGAGACGGAAGAAAAACCATCGCTTCCTGCTGAGGAAATTGCACCGGATGCAGCACTTGCACCCCCTGCGGAAGCGCCAGTAGAACAAATACCACCTACTAATCAAGCTGGTTGACTTGGATTAAACCCAAAACATGAAAGCTTCTAAGCTTTCGTGTGCTGGGTTTTACTTCATTTGTTTAAATTTATTGCTACTGGTAACTATCGAGTTTTGTGAGAACTAAAAGCAAATAATATCATTAATTTACAGCAGATTTCATCTGAGTAGATACAAGGGCGGGCAAGATGCCCACCCCACAAGATTTATGATATTAAGATGTGTACTTTATTTACTTGAAAAGTTCTGTATATAGCAATTTACAACAAGTGTTGAATGTTAAGAAAAATCAGCTAAAATAGCCCTAAATATACTATTTAGGACTATTTTTACTAAGTATGTAAAGTTTGGTATCGATATTCAACATTTCTACTTAGGCGGTAACCATTTCTGGTAATAAATTAGGGGATGCCGGATCAAAATGTAAAACTATAATTTGTTCTGGACGCAACCCAATAGATTTATAAGTTTGTCCGTTACTATGGCTAAATTCTACTTCAAAAGCAGCACCATCAGCTAATAACTCGACTATTTTACCAACTTGACCACGCAATAATTTATATTCAGGTAAATCAACTCTTAATGCTACTACCTCTAGTAATTTGGGTGTATTTTGATTCCTTTCGGCTCATCTTCATGTATAAAAAAATAGTTAGAGTAATTTCTTAATTCAAAACTCTGCTATACTATAGTACAGATGAATTACAAGCATTTAAAATAATTAAGCCAAATTAATAATTATCAGGTTAAATAATCATGTCTAGTACACACACAGGTATTGAGTGGACTGATAAAACTTGGAATCCCACAACTGGTTGCGATAAAGTTAGTCCAGGATGTTTACATTGCTACGCAGAGGCTTTGACTAAACGGTTTCCTAATAATTTTAGAAATGGATTTAATTTAACTTTACATCCCGACAGGTTGGTAGAACCTTTAAAGTGGAGAACCCCTAGCAGAATTTTTGTCAATTCCATGAGTGACCTTTTTCACGAAGAAGTACCTCTAGATTTTATACAAAAAGTATTCAAAGTTATTGAGGCTACACCTTGGCACATATATCAAATCTTAACAAAAAGACCTGAACGTTTAGTTGAGTTAGCACCTAATTTACAATTCCATAAAAATATATGGTTGGGTGTATCCGTAGAAAATCAAAATTACGTCCACCGCGTTGATTTGCTGCGTCAAGTTGCTGCAAATGTCAGGTTTCTTTCATGTGAACCACTTTTAGGTTCATTGAACCTGAACTTAAAAAATATTGATTGGGTTATAGTTGGGGGAGAGTCAGGACAAAAACATCGTCCTATGAAAATGGAGTGGGCTGAGGATATTCGTGACCAATGTCAAAAAGCTAAAGTAGCATTTTTCTTTAAGCAAGTTGGTGGGAGAACTTCTAAAGCTGGTGGTAAGTTACTAGATGGTAAAATCTGGGATGAAATGCCTAATGCTTGGCAAAAACACCATCAACAATGGGGTGTATCTCCACAGAAATTAAGAGTTAAAAAAGAAAGTTTAGGGCTTACTGCTTAGGTGTAAATGTCACTTTAACTGCATCTCCAAAGGTAATTTCTCCTCTGTTTTTTCGTCTTTTATTAGCAGGTGGTTCTGCTGTGATTTTTCCTTGGGATTCAAGATTTTTCAGAGCGGCTTTGTAATTCTTCTTAATGTAGCGTTTACCTACATTATGCTGTAGATAAATTTCTTTCATGGTGATTGTTTGTCCTGCAAATTCATCTAGGAGCATTTGTTCTAATTCATCTAGAGGACGATTAAGTTCAAACAGCAATGGCTGCATAGAAGTAGCTGGGTTATATTCAAAAGATGCTACTCCTTGATTTTCTTCAGAACTCTCTTTAGCCATTATCTCTTTCATTATTTCATATCCCCTGAATTCCTTACTGACGAAAATTAAATGATGGCTTGTACGATTTCCATTTTCATTTTTAAAACAAAAGGGTAAAACATACTCACCACCCATTTCTTGCAGAGCTTCGCATATAGCCTCTAAGATTGTTAACTCCCTTTCTCCTGGCTTGAGTGCTTGTAGTTGTGAACGTAGTTTATCTGCTCTTGTTTTTCCAAATAGTGCATTTATATGTTCTTCAACTGCTGTATTACCTAACCCCATATTAATCCGATTGTAATTAAAAAAGAAAAGGCAATCACAGCCCCAGTTTCTGACGACTGAGTTGATAAGTTCTAATGACAATCCTTTGTATCCCCAAGGATACAAAAAATAATGTAGGAACTAAATTTAGCTGTTTAAATGTTTGAACAATATTTTCTCCTACTTCGTAATTGATGACATTAGGTTGATATTTTAAAGTTTGAATACCAGGAATTGCATTGATAGCTGATTGCAGAGAATTAGTATGCTGAGAATTAGCATCATTAAATAATGTCTTCAGCATATTTCGCATATCTGGGTGAGCAATTGCGGTTTCTAAAACCTTGATTGGTGTTGATTTAGAACCATTTTCATATCTACCAGGTCCAGCAAAAAGGTCGATGTAGGCAATTTGAGAACCTCTTTTTTTTGCATGTGGTATAATTACTTTCGCCCAAGCCGGTAGATATTTTTCTACAATTCTGGCTTTAATTAAAGATTGCTCTGTCTGTTCATCAAAGAAGGAATCACCAGCCATACGTAATTACTCTATGTCAAACTAGTAAATATTATAATATATAAGTTATTAATAGATGTCTAAAAAATAATGCAGTTTATTATTGAATATGATATATAGCAATCCTAAATGATTCATGAACAATTTCTGTTCCCTGTTCCCTGTTCCCTGTTCCCTTTCCTCACTGATAATTTCTCAAGTCAAATAGGATGACTATAGTTTGACTTGTTGCCAAGGTTGCAACTAATATTTTAAGAAAAGTAGCAAGAAAGCTAGGTTTAGACCTCAGCCGAAGCAGTAGGGTGTCTTTGATAGCACCATTGAAGGGTTATTTGTGGAGTCTTGAAGAATTACCCGGCTTCTAGCCCAGGAGGGTATCAAACCCACCTAATTATACTGCTAGATAAACAATGCTGGAGAAACATTAAAAAATTCTCCTAAAGCTTTGGCTTGACCTTTACTAATTGCTCTTTTCCCATTGACAACTTCGCAAACAACTCCTTTCGAGCCAATAATTCCTACTAAGTCAGATTGTTTAATTCCCTGAACATCCATTAAGTGCTTCAGAATTGCACAAGGGGACGATGCTTCAATGGGATACTGCTTGTTTTCAAATTCTTCAATAAGAGTTACTAAAAGCTCTAGTATAGCAGTTTGCTCTGGCGTACGTTGTTTACAGGCCATTAATTGCTCAACTGTTTTTAAAGCGCGATCGCATTCTTTTTCTGTGGTGATAACTTGAGGTTGATACTCTAGCAGAAGTTGACTGTAAGTGATTCTGTTAAAAGAAGTCGTCATATTCCTTTGCGCCCGCTTGGCGGCGACCCAACATTAGGAGGATTTTCCCCCGTTATCGGCGGGGACCCGTATCATGGCTTACTTCAATCCACAAAAGTAAGTATTAAAGTTAACAGTTATCAGTCGAACATATTATTATATAATAATTATATCTAGTTCTCAAAAGAAAGGGTCATTTTTCCATTTATCTTTATTATATTCAGCGTGGGTTAAAAAATATTTGTAATAAACTGTTTGAATTTCATAATCAATACTCACAATGAGGCGATAGGCATTACCTTTAATATTGAATACTGTAAAATTGCTGACCACATCTGCTGTGATGTTTTTTGTCTCACTTAATTTAGGTTCTCATTTTGAGAACTAATTGTCAAGGTGATTTCTCGGTATCCATGCCCATCTTCTATAATTGATGGGATAACTTGCATATATAATCATAGGCATGAGACTGTGACAGAACCTGGAAGCTACAAAGATACGGTAAACTTACCCAAGACTCAATTTGAGATGCGGGCTAACGCGATGAAGCGGGAACCCGAAATTCAAAAATTCTGGGCGGAAAATCAGATTTACGATCGCCTGTCGCAGGAAAACCCCGGCGAATTATTTATACTCCATGATGGGCCTCCCTACGCCAATGGCTCATTGCATATTGGTCATGCCTTAAATAAAATTCTCAAAGATATTATTAACCGCTACCAATTACTGAGAGGACGTAAGGTTAGATACGTCCCTGGATGGGATTGTCACGGTCTTCCTATTGAGTTGAAAGTTCTGCAAAACATGAAGTCAGCAGAACGGCAAAGTTTAACGCCTTTGACACTGCGACAAAAGGCGAAAGAGTTTGCTTTAGCTACGGTAGATGACCAACGGGAATGTTTTAAACGGTACGGTGTGTGGGGTAACTGGGAACATCCCTATCTGACTCTGAAGCCGGAATATGAAGCGGCACAGATTGGGGTGTTCGGCGATATGGTGTTAAAAGGATACATCTATCGCGGTTTGAAGCCGGTTCACTGGAGCCCTAGTTCTAAAACTGCTCTAGCTGAGGCGGAGTTGGAATACCCAGAAGGTCATGTTTCCCGCAGTATCTATGCAGCTTTCCCGGTAACAGGTCTGTCTGATGCGGCTAAACCTGTTTTGGGTGAATTTTTACCTCATTTGTCGGTGGCTGTTTGGACTACGACCCCTTGGACTATTCCGGGTAATTTAGCTGTGGCGGTAAATGGTGATTTGAGTTATGCTGTGGTGGAGGTTTCACCCACAGACCCACTGTCGCACAGAGAGTTTTTGATTGTAGCGGCTGATTTGGTAGAGCGTTTGTCTGCTATTTTGGCTGTGGATTTGGCTGTGAGAGCCACTTTTGATGGGCAGATTTTAGAACATACTACTTATCGTCATCCTCTGTTTGACCGCGAAAGTCCCGTTGTCGTCGGTGGTGATTATATTACCACTGAGTCCGGTACTGGGTTAGTACATACTGCCCCCGGTCATGGTCAAGAGGACTATATTGTGGGTCAGCGTTATGGTTTACCTATCCTTGCTCCCGTGGATGATCATGGTAATTTTACTCAGGAGGCGGGTGGTTTTGCTGGGTTAAATGTTTTGGGTGAGGGAAATCAGGCGGTAATTGATGCTTTGACTGCTGCTGGTTCTCTGTTGAAGGAGGAAGCTTACGCTCACAAATACCCCTATGATTGGCGGACAAAAAAACCTACAATTTTTCGGGCGACTGAACAATGGTTCGCTTCGGTGGCTGGTTTTAGGGAAGCAGCTTTAAAGGCGATCGCTGGTGTAAAATGGATTCCAGCCCAAGGGGAAAATCGCATTACGCCCATGGTGGCGGAGCGTTCTGACTGGTGTATTTCCCGTCAACGGACTTGGGGTGTCCCTATCCCGGTGTTCTATGATCAAGGGACGGGGGAAGCACTGCTAAATGAGGAAACTATCAAGCACGTTCAAGGTATTATCGCTGCAAAAGGTTCTGATGCTTGGTGGGAAATGTCGGTGGAGGAGTTGTTACCGGAGTCTTACCGCCATAATGGTAAGTCTTACCGCAAGGGTACTGATACCATGGATGTATGGTTTGATTCTGGGTCTTCTTGGGCGGCGGTGGCTAAACAACGTCCAGAGTTAAGCTATCCTGCTGATATGTATTTGGAAGGTTCTGACCAACACCGGGGTTGGTTCCAGTCAAGTTTGTTGACTAGTGTAGCTGTAAATGGTGTTGCACCTTATAAAACTGTACTGACTCACGGCTTTGTTTTAGATGAACAGGGGCGAAAAATGAGTAAGTCTGTGGGGAATGTGGTTGACCCGCAAATTGTGATCAATGGCGGTAAAGACCAGAAGAAGGAACCTGCTTATGGTGCTGATGTGCTGCGTTTGTGGGTGTCTTCGGTTGACTATTCTGCTGATGTGCGTCTGGGTAGTAATATCATTAAGCAATTGGCTGATGTGAGGAACAAAATTCGCAATACAGCGCGGTTTTTGTTGGGTAGCTTAGATGATTTTGACCCGGAAACGGACGCAGTACCTCTGGATGATTTAGCAGAAATTGACCGCTATATGTTACACCGGATGACTGAGGTGTTTACAGAAGTTACCACAGCTTTTGAGAGTTTCCAATTCTTCCGCTTTTTCCAAACTGTCCAGAATTTCTGTGTGGTGGATTTATCCAATTTCTATTTAGATGTTGCTAAGGATAGGTTATACATCAGTGCGCCGAATTCTTTGCGCCGTCGCAGTTGTCAAACGGTGTTGCAAATTGCTTTGGAGAATTTAGCACGGGCGATCGCTCCGGTTTTATGTCACACTGCTGAGGATATCTGGCAATTTATCCCCTACCATACACCCTATAAGTCAGTGTTTGAATCTGGCTGGGTACAGGTAGATGAAAAATGGTTAAATCCTGATTTAGCGGAATTTTGGCAAGAATTGCGCCAAGTTCGCAATGATGTGAATAAGGTGTTAGAACAAGCTAGGGTAGAAAAAATGATTGGTTCCTCCCTGGAAGCAAAGGTTTTGCTGTACGTGAAGGATGATCAATTACGTTCCCTGGTGAAAAAACTGGATTCTGACAATGGTAATGGTATTGATGAACTGCGCTATCTGTTTATTACTTCCCAAGTGGAACTATTAGAGACTCCAGAAGCATTAGCAGATTTAAAATACAATTTGCAATCTGATAATTGGGAAATTGGGGTAGTGGATGCAGAAGGGAAAAAATGCGATCGCTGTTGGAATTATTCTACCCATGTAGGAGAATCAGCAGAACACCCCCTACTGTGTGAGCGTTGTATCCCAGCTTTAGCAGGAGAGTTTTAATCAAATACAGAATCTCACCCCCCACCCTCAGAGGATGTCTGAGGGTGGGGTAAAACCCATGGAACCCCGTTACAACTTCTGTAATAATTCCTGAGTTAATTGATTAAATGCTTTGGAACCTGATGACTGAGGCGCATTTAAAACTACAGGTAGAAAACTATCCACAGCTTTGGCGACATTCATATCAACTGGTATTTGGGCTTTACAAATTTGTTCTACACCAAAGTCTTCAATGACGCGGTGCATTACTTGTCGATAATATCTAGCGTTGAGAAGATTAGAACTAGCCATTGTAAAGACAATTCCCAGCATTTTGATATCTATTTTGGCTTCTTGTTCGTGACTGTCCTTTAATTGACCAATACGTCGTTCTAATAGCTGGATACCAACCACAGATAAGGGTTCGGGTTTAGCGGGGAGAATGTAAAAGTCACTCGCTGCTAAAGCACTCCGGGTTAATAAATTATAGCCCGGCGCACAATCTAAAAGGATGAAATCATACTCATCACGCACTGGTTTTAAAATATTATTGATCAGGACTCTTTCAAAGCGATTCCATACAGTTTCAAAATCTTGTTCACCTAAAGCTATTGCTTGTTGGTGCAGCATTTCTGACACAACAAATTCATCATATAAGTCAATATCTCCGGGTAATAAATCTAGTCCAGGAAGATTACAAACCTGAGCTTGGATAATATCATGAATTGTCAGTTTTGCGTCTGGTTCAGGGTTGATAATTTGGTCTATTAAATATCTAAATGTTTTGCGGTGTTTGCGAAGTTTAGCAAACTCTAAAGGAGACATCATGCTAAGTGTAGCACTGATTTGGCTGTCTAAATCTAAGACAAGTACCCGCTTACCGTGATTTTGCGCTAAACAGGTGGCGATGTTGACTGTAAGGGTGGTTTTACCAACGCCGCCTTTCATATTTGCAGTAGCTATAATATATCCCATTGGTGAATTCCTCTGATGACGCGTTCCCATATTTAGGTAGGGTACACTGTTACTCAATAATTAAAACTTGTATAAAGTTAATATTTTTGGCATATTTTGGGAAACTTATTTTACAGCTTAAAATGAGGGTATGTAAATCTTTTGAGCATACAAGCTCTGTAGTCGCTGCATTTGCGCCCCTATCTGGTAAAGCAAATCACCTTTACCCAACAGGTAAGCAGCAGATGTTTCTGTCCCTCCCAGGACAATTTTTGAGTCAGCTTCGCTAGCAGTTCGCAGGGCGATTCTTCCCGGTAAGTTAGAACGGATAATGGGGGTAACAATACCCGCTTCTGGGCGCTGTGTGGCTATAATTAGATGTATACCTGCAGCTCTAGCCATTGCTCCCAAACGTTTTATACTTAATTCTAATACTTTACGGACTGCTTTTTCTGCCATAAAGTCGGCATATTCATCAAAGATGCAGACAATACGGGGTAAAGGGTGGGGGGAATTTTGATTATAGGTGATCAAATCAGGACATCTGGCGTTCTCCAATTTGTGGTAACGAGATTCCATTTCTGTAACTAATTCTTCCATGAGTTCTACAGCGCGATCGCTGTCTTTGACTACAGGAGAATATAACCAGGGGATTTGCTCAAATTCTGGGAATGTGACTCTTTTGGGGTCAACTAGTGCAATTTTCAGATGTTGGGGAGAATGATGATATAGTAAACTTAAGAGGATCGATCGCAAAAACTCACTTTTACCGCTCCCAGTAGTACCACCTACCAAAAAGTGACAAGTATTCGCATCGGATAAATCAGCCTCTATCAAATCTCCATCTATACTCACCCCCATAGCGATTTTTATCGGTACTGTGGGTGGTAAAAATTCCTGTTGAATATATGTTTCAAATCTAGCAACTTGACGCTGTGGACGTGGTAAATCAATGCTGACATAACCAGCTTGGGGAGCAATCAAAGGCGGTCGTTCTAAACCCAAGTGTACTTGTAAATCTGCTGATAATTTCATAATGGCATTGACTTTTACACCTAAATCAGGTTTAAGCTTCACCCTGATAAAAGCTGGACCAATCGCCGCACCCTGGTACTCCACAGGTACTTTAAAAGATTGGAGAGCATTAACTAAATCCTCCCCAATAGCATCAGCATTTACAGACTCTCCTCTATTATTTTCCCAAGTATGATCTTGAGTAACTTGATTGTCCCTGTTTTCAGGAACCACACTAAAAAAAGTCCCACACTTTTGCTGCTGGGGACAAATTTCACACAAATGAACCTGAGTTGTTACAGGTGGCCCATCGGGTTGGGGTGGTTCCCAACTCAACCATTGCTGCATCTGTAATAATTTGTAGGGAATCAGTTGATGTATTGTACTTTCTAGCTGTTCCCAAGAATATTGATATTCTTTAAACTCCGGTAAAACACAATAAACCGATGCATCCACAGCCACCTTTTTAGTTTGCCATAGCATATAACTATAAAGTGAAACCTGGGCTAATTGCGCCGATGGGTCTACAGGCTGATAGGTCTTAAATTCTACCACACACAAACGTTTTTTAGCCAAGTTAAAAACTAAGCAATCAAATTCCCCCCTCACCCGTTGCTGTCTGCCATCAGGTAAAGTAAAGTAATGCTCAAGGCTGGATTCTCCAGATATGAAAGTCTGACTAATTAAACTTTCTCCATCGCAATAACTACGATTAGCGATTAACAACTGTGCAAAGCGTTTAATCAGTCCCTGTAAGCCCTCCCAAACTTTTAATAAAATTACTACTGTATCAGGGTAGTTTTGGATTACTCTTTCTAAGTATGGGTAAAATATTAATTTATAAAATATTCCTTGCATTCTAGAGGCAACCTCCTCTATATTTAGCAAGTATGATTCTGGCTCAAATAAAGTCTGAAATTCAGGTTCTACTAAAGCTAGTTTGATCAACTCATCTGCTAATTTGTGAAAGTGGTTACCAATACCTCTAGGAGTATCAGGGGGTAAAAATATTGCTGAGTCGCCAAATTTATGATTTAAATAAAAAAGCCGCGGACATTCAAAAGCGATTCTCACCTTAGTAGGATTTAAGGAGGGGTGAGAAGGTCTTTCTTTTACCGGTTCTGAAATATTATTTTCCATATCTAATAAACTCCGATGTACAGCAGCTAAATACACTGTATCCATAGCTGCATATTGTAATTGCTTTTCGCTCAGGGGGCGTATTCCCCAGTCGCTTGCTCCTGATTCCGCATCTACATTGACAAAGTGACAAAGTTCTGATGCTAAGGTTTTCAGTTTTAAATTAGAAACTTGCAAACGTTCACGGGTAATTTTTCTGGCTATTTTTAGGGTACAGGTAACATTAGTTGCTAGTTCTCCCCCTAAATACCTCAGGTCAAAACTAGCATTGTGAAAAACCTTTTCAATACTAGAATTAACCATGATTTGATTAATAAACTTTGTGGCTAAATGATATTGATCTAATACATCCAGAATATAAGCAGATACCCCTGTTAAATCTTTAGAGTCAGCTAACACCTGAATTAGGGATAACCGGGGATTTTGAGTGTACCAATCTGCAATTTCTGTATCTACCCATAGGAGTTTTGTAGATGCTAACTCAGATATTACATATTTAATTTCGCCTGGGTCTGTGAGGTACTGCATTAACTTTAATTAAGTAAACAAATCACTTGTTCTTTCACTTCAGCATGGGGGTTAACAATTTTTACTTTCTTTTCCTGACATAATAAATCAATTAATAGGTGAGTTTCAGTTTCTTTGAGATTGGGAAACTGACTTGCTGCTTGGGAAATTAGAATAGGGACACCCAGAAAAGCTTGGGTTGTGATGACATTTAATAAAAACTCTTTGATTGGTCTGAAATCTTGTTTAGCATTTCTATTAAAGTTGCTATCATCATTAGGTTCAGGTTTGGTAATAATTCCTAAATCTTGTAGTAAAACACATTTGTGCAATACTTTACACTCACGGATAAAGCTTTGTAATGTCTGTAAATTAATGTTTTTCTTCCCTATAAATAATTCTTGGCAAAGTGCCGAATTAACTAAAGAATGGTAAGTAGCTAAGTGATGCACTGATTGAATAGTCGGTTTAATGTGAATATGTTGAGTATTGTTAAAAATCTGGCTATAGATCTCATAAGATTTCAGTTGTGGTTTTCCTACATTACTAATTCTAATTAGGACAAGTTTCTGACATAGATTTTGCTGAACTGCTTTATGACAGGCGTTCATTACATGGAAGAAATTCGTCATGTTAGAATCTTCTGTCCATACAACACCTATTTTTTGTTTACTACCACGATGTTGATAACTCAAGGAATAGCTCGCATATTTACCTGCAATCATTTTAGATTTTACGGACTGCAATTGTAATGCTTCTAATGCTTCTTGCAGCATCCGCACTAACTCAGGAGATGACAATAAGGAAATTTTACTCAATTTTCCTTGATACTTTTTATATTCTTGTTGCCATAATAATTGAAATTCTGCCCGATCTTTCTCCTCAGAATCGAAACTACCAGAAAAGTCATTCTTTCTGACTTTAAAATTTATGGGCTGTTTTTGTGGCTGTTGTGGTAGGTCAATTAATATAGTTTGTCTAATATTCAAAAGGGAAACTTTATATTTTTGGTACTCTGACCTTCCCAAGATTAACGCATTTCGGGGATTAGTTTTACCACCGGGGAAATTTTTCTCTAATAATTGAATATTTAAGGGAAAAATAGGTGATTCCGGCTGGGGTTGGGCTTGTTGATATATTGTTTGTAACTGGTAGTACCACAGTGCTTCCGCTTGTTTGAGGTCAATGGGTTTTAGGAATATTTCTCTATCGATTCTCGCTTGGTCAGAGTGGGGAATATGATCCCACGTTTGCTTCCAATGATGGGAAACTAAGGTAATTATTATGAGAAAATTGTAGATATTTTCATTATGGATAGTAGTGTTTACCCTAAATATGGATTGCGGATTAGATAAGAAATTGGGTATACTTTCTACCTGATCAAAACATAAAACAATGGGCTGAGTAGCGGTGGATATTTTACCAAAGTTAGCCAAAATCTGCTTGGCTGCATCTTCTGTGTCAATACATTGCTTAACTCTTAAAGTCTGCATTGATTCTTCACTTAAGTCATCACCTCTCAACCACTCGCAAGCGAGGGGATAAAGTTCTGGATCTGTGAGGTCATGTAGAACTCCAAAATAATGATCTGGGTTGTAAATACCAGCAGTTTGATACTTTCTTTTCAGTTGTTTAATAAATTTTTGACGATCATTTAGCAATAATTGCCAAATACTATCATTAAATGGTTTATTTTTTAAGTTTCCTTGAGTGAAGGCTGATAAATTTTTCAGCCACAGAATTAGTTGAGATTCTTGCTGTCCATCTGATACCTGAATTAAACTGTCAACGGTAGCTCGTAAGATATGACGCCAAATATAATTATCATCTACCCAGGGAGTTATATAAGCAAAAAAAGCCTTTGGGTTGAGTTGACGCTTGACTCTACCTAAAAGATAGCTTTTACCGGAACCAGATTCACCTATAAGTAAAATTGTCCGACTACTATTATCTTTAACTACTAAATTCAGCAGGTTTTCAGTTTCTGTGATTACCTCTTGATGGATTGACTCAACCATAGAGTTTAACTCTTGACTTTGACCCCAAAAATTACCCGTCCTCAAATTTACCAAGTCAAAGGGGTTAACTTCGCGTTTAATAATGTCGTTAATAGATGCCATAATTGATTCAGGTGAGGGAGCGAACTGGATTGATAAACTAATATATCTATTGGTCGTTCACAATTATAAAGAACAAGGGACCACCGACGTTTTGCGGAATACCCGCATTAATTTGTTCTGTGGTGTACCGTGTAGGATCTAACAATGAACTCAATTCAATTTTGTCAGTTTTTTGCAACCGATACAGCGCCTGGTCTAGTTCATCTCGTGACAGTGGCGGTTGTAACTTCTGACGTAAGTGAAAAATGGGTAAGTAATTCCTTGTACCTAGTTCTTTATCTAACTGTTGAATTATCTGTAAAATATCTTCATCAGTACAATTAAGAGTTGTTTTTGCAGTAGTAATTTCCGCTACAGCTACATTACCGCGTAAATGCTTGCGCAAAAACCGGAGGTAATTATTGAGTAAGTCTAGGCTAATATTTGCCGTTCCTGTGGGGGTGTATTCATCCCGTAAGAACTCGATTCCTCTTTCAGTTAGCCACACTTGAGATTTTGTTGTTTTGATTTTGAGTTCAATTGCAATCAAACCACGGTCATTCAGGGTTTGTAGTACGGTGTCTCGTTCAGCAGCTTTGAGTGAGGTGATTTTACTGGGGGTGATTTTACCGGATGTTTGAGCAATCTTCTGTAGTACTTTGAGTTCTTTGGGTGGAATGGGAACTTGAGTTAAATCGAGTTTGAGCAGTGCTTGACCGGGGGGGAGAATTTTAACGCTAGCAATCTCACGAGAATAGTCTACCAGCTCGCGATCGCCTAAACTCTGGCAAGTTCGTTTACTACCTTTAAAAGCACTACTTGTCAGGCTGGCTCGATAATTTATACATCCGAGCAATTTTAACAGAAACTTTAACTCATTAGTATCCATACCTGTCAGCCTGATTTGCTATTTCCTAGAAAAATTGACAGTACATATTATAACATTCAGTCTCAGTTATCTAGGAGTGTAGGTAAAAAATATTTCTGAGCCTTTGATATCAAGTCCGCCTTGTGTATTCTGGGTCTGGAGGGATTAGTTATGAAAAATTCAACTAATTTAACAGTGTGCTAGCAGTAAGCTCATGGTTGGTAATTAGACATATATGTAAACCCATAACCAAAGGTAGAAGTCAATGATCGTAAACAAGTTTAAAGTTTGAATAGTATGGAAGCACATCGCTACACCTGAATAATCGCCAGTAGAAAACCTTCAATATACAATTTACAAATATTGTAAGATTATATTTACCAAACTTCTGAGAACCCTATTTTGTGTTACCTTAAAGAAATAGTATAGCAGTCAAATATACGTACGTACATATTCAAGGAACCTATGGGCAATAGTTGCTGCTTATTCAAAGTTAGTTTCATGATTGAGGAGCTTGAAAACTGGCGTAGTTTATCCTGGTATTCTGCTAGGAGACCTTTTTTTGCTCAATCTCTGCAAGTAAGTAACGAGAATTTAAGGTGAATATAGAACAATTTATTCAAAGTGCAGAAGCATTACATAGCCGTTTAGCAGATTTGTACCAAACAGCTAACGTATTACCTTGGATTCCGCCTGAACTGCTACCCCAAGCTATGAAAGAACTTTATAGTAGCTCCAAAATGGTGCGGTCAGCAGCAGAGGAACTTTATCAGCAAAATGAGGAGATGATTCAAACAAGCAATTGGCTAGAAGCTGAACGCCAACGCTACCAGAATTTATTCGACTTTGCACCAGAAGCTTATTTAGTGACTAATACCGCGGGAATCATCGAACAAGCGAATCTGTCCGCAGCTAAATTACTCAACATTTCCAGACCATTACTAGTAGGTCAAGCAATAGTTAATTTTCTCCCTCTGGAAGAAAGACAGCCCTTTCGAGGTGAACTCAGCCAGCTATACCACTCGGACAGAGTCACAAGATTAAGAGTCCGCTTACAACAAAATGAATGTGAGTATTTTGACGCAGCTTTAAAAGTGTCCGCAGTCCGTAACCCAGAGGGTAAAGTAAACTTTCTCTGTTGGCTGTTGCGTAATATCAATGAAGGTGAGAAACAGAAAACAGAAGCGATCAATTATGAGAGTGATTTGATTCATGATCGACCTGTATATAAACACCTGAAAGGAGAAAGCATTCCCCTCAATCCTTTAGTTGTTTGGTATGTACGCCAGGGCTTAGTGAAGCTCAATACTTTTTGCGAAACTGGGGAAGAAATATTCATAGGATTAGCTACCAAAGACATGATTTTTGGCTCTCACATGACCTCTCTACCCATTTATCAAGCCGTAGCCCTGTGTGATGTTGAATTAAGCTCAATTTATGTAGCAGAAATAGCAGCTAACCCAATGCTCAGTCATATGCTGTTACCAAAAATTAATCAACGCTTACAACAGACGGAATCTTTTTTAGTTATTACAGGTAAGCGTCGGGTGGAAGAAAGACTATATCATCTGTTGCAACTTTTGAAACAGGAAATAGGTGAGCCTGTACCACAAGGGACTCGCTTAAGTGTGCGATTAACTCATGAAGATATGGCTAGTGCTTGTTGTACTACTAGAGTAACAATTACCCGATTGATGGGAAAATTACAACAACAGGGTTTGATTAGTTTTGACCCCAAAAAATATATTATTTTAGGGGATTAATTATCCCTTTAGGGACAATTGATGAATTGTCCCTACATTGTTGGTCGGAGATTTCTAAATGGGGAAAAAAATAACTATTTGGCCTTTCATCTCCCTCTACTACCCGCTAGCATCAACTTTGAATCCCAAGTGTAAACGCCAATTTTGTCGGGTACTCTAGAGAATCGCCCTATGCGATAACCTCGTGATAGTTCATTAAGAACTTTACTCTTGACTTCTCGCACTTGCTGATCATCTAGTTCACCATAAAGACCATTAATGATTTGCGCCACACTGAAAACCCTCCCTGAATGTTTTTCCAAGAAATCCGAAAGAGCATCGATCAAAAATCGACCTTCAAATTCTTTAACCATGGGTATGGCATTTGTCTGGGGGATAATCTGCGGTTTCTTCGGTTTATATTTACCGGTAGGAGAGTAACTTTTAGTTTTGTTGGACTTAACTAAACTTAACTTGAGAGTGTAGCAACCAGGTTCGTCAGGAACGACTGACCAGGCGCCCCTTTCTTTCCCCTGTGTCAGGGAGGATTGCACTCTGGCTTTAACAACTCTAAAGATGGGTGATGCTAAATCTCCATAAAGCGATCGCACAATAAAGTCTATATGACAGACAGTACCAATATGTTCTTCTAGAAGACTTTTAATAGCTTCCATGCGACTTTGAGATTGATACTCAGGTACCATGGGGATATCTGGGACTTTAATTGATTGATCTTGACTTTCTAGAGATGTTGCTGGTGCGCGAGGCTCTGTAATCTCTGTATTTTTCCCATTTAAATTCTCTGACTCTTGAAGTTCAGACCTGGCGGACTTAAGAGTCTTATCAGGTATGGATAACAACGAGTCTGTTTCAGGTGGGTAGGAAACTTCTGGAAGCATTTCAAGTTTTCCCACATCCTGAGCATCTGACCCAGAAGACCAATGAGATAACAAAGAATCTACATGATGCAGCTGCGATCGCGCCTGTGTGTATAAGGTTTCATACTCTTTAACCAGACGAGCATAGTAGTCTCGTAATTCCAACAACGGCGAGATAAAAACTTCAGGGGGTGCTGATGGTAGTCGATTATTCATAAAACTTCAAATTATCCTAAATTGACATCACTTTTATAAGTCATTGCTCTGGGTTTTGCTTTTTTAGATGACTCATGGGATTTTCTTGGTGCTTGTGGTGGCCGGCATTGTTCGCAATACAATGGACGAGGCCCAAAGGTCTCGCGTTGTGTAGTTTGGTCGCATTGCTTACAGACGAAGTGGAAAACACGAGTATGAATCTGTCTTTTATGCGCCCGAACAGTATACTCTCTAACATCAATGAACTTACTAGGCATAATCCAGAACGGTGAGTTTTATTCCTATTAATATAACTATTCAAGCAAAGGAAATGTGATCAGTGTATCTTCAATTGTAAGTTTTATTCAAGTCATTGATTGGAATCAAGTTAACTTGGGAGGAACCAATAGGTTATCTTTTTGAGATACATATAGTTAATTATCACCATTGATCTGTAGATAATTTCTATGTCTTTGGGTTACTAAATATAGAAATTAGACATATTTTGAGCAATATTTCTGACAAATCATCTGAATTGTTCAGCTTGCACTTAAGGTTATGGCTTTTGATGCTACGTGTAAAAATCTCATCCAAAACTGTCTGACAATAGCAACAAACCCTTATCTGATTCCACCTATTTTTTCATACCCAAATAGTTAGTAGCCTTAGAGAAAAACATCTCTTGAACTAGGTTTCTCAGTTTTTACCCCGACCGCGTGAACTACAAATACAGCATATTTCATCTGAGTGAGGTACACAAGGGAGGTTATGGACTCTTGTTAATTAAAGTAAATCTCAAAATCCTTCTAGCTTTGATTTTGCAGTTTCATCACCAATCTTTGTAGTTTCGTTCACAAGGAAAGGCAATAAAGCACCACCAACAATCACCGCACTATCCACAAAACTAATGGAGGTAATCTTTAAAAGGTTCCTTAATGGTGGCATAGCTAAAGCCAACAGTTGTATAATAAGAGAACCTATAATAGCAGTATTTAAGTAGGTATTATTAGGTAATCTATCTTGACTAAATATGCTGTGGTTTTCCGAACGGCAGCTAATGGTATGTAGTAGTTGTGCGGTTGTTAGGGTCATACAGGCCACAGTACTAGCCCGGGATCCTGTACCATATCTGAGGATAGCATAAATGTATGCTGCTAAAGTACTCACAGATATTGTTCCCGACTCAAAGACAATTCTACCCAAGTCAGAATTTTTAATAATTGGTTCATGAGGATTTCGCGGCGGCTGACTCAATACGTCAGGTTCTGGTGCTTCCATAGCTAGGGACAAACCAGGGAAAATATCACTGATTAAATTGAGCCACAGCAGTTGAATAGCATTTAAGGGTTCACCTAAACCAGCAGCTGTAGCGGTGGTCATGACCATGATTTCGCTGAGATTGGTAGAGAGGAGGAAATGCACTGATTTTCTAATGTTGTTATAAATAGTCCGCCCCCGACTGACAGCAATGATCATAGTTTCTAGTCTGTCATCTTCTAGGACAATATCTGCCACTTCACGCGCCACATCAGTTCCTCCCTTACCCATTGCCACACCGACTTGCGCCGCCTTCAGTGCTGGCGCATCATTAATACCATCCCCGGTCATGGCCACCACTTTTCCCGCTGCTTGCAAAGCTTGGACAATTTGCAGTTTATTGCTAGGACTGATACGGGCAAAAACGTTAACTTTATCGCTGACTGCTGTCAGTTCATCGGGAGTCAGACTTTCAAGGTGGGTAGCATCCAGAATCTCTAATTGGGAATCTTGACTTAATTCTAATTCCTGAGCGATCGCATAAGCAGTGGAACTTTGATCACCAGTAACCATCACCGTCTCAATTCCAGCTTGATGAAAATCCCCAATTAATTGTTTCACACCCATTCTAATCGGGTCTGTCATCCCCACCAAACCCAGCCAAATCAGGTTGGTTTCATAATTATCAGAATTGCCATGATCAACATAGCTATAAGCTACCCCCAACACTCGCAGAGCCTTTGCAGCCAAGCGATGGTTTTCCATTTCAATTACCCGCCTGTCTTCTGCTGTTAAAGGCACAACTTGGCCATTTTTCATCCACCATTGACATAAGTTAATCATTTCGCCGGGGTTACCTTTAACTGCAATCAACTTGTGATCATTGTCAATGCGATGAATTGTACTCATAAGATTACGGTTTTCACTGCGCAGATTAGTTTCTAACAGTTCATACTTTTGTCTGAGTGCGATGACATCCACCCCAGCACTAATTGCCAAGTAAATCAAAGCATTTTCCGTGGGCGAACCTGTAACCGCATACTCACCATTATCCTGTAGAGTGACTTCACTTTCGTTGCACAGAACGGATATATGAATCAGCTTTAACAGTTCATCATTGCTGTAGGGGTTAAGATTTTCTTCCTCCACAGTAATTTGTTGAGTGGTTGTACGTATTTCCACTACCAACATTTTATTTTCTGTAATTGTCCCGGTTTTATCCAAGCAAATTGTTTGTACAGAACCCAAAGCCTCCACAGCCCTAAGACTGCGAACCAGGACATTATTCTTCCTCATCTCACGGATACCTAAAGCCAGGGTTGTGGTAGCAATTGTGGGCAAACCTTCAGGAACAGCCGCTACCGCGAGGGATATAGATGATTGCATCATTGTTAATAAACCATATCCCCGCAGCACTCCCAAACCAAAGACAAAACTACAAATTCCCATACCCAATAAAACCAGTTGATTTCCCACCTGGTCTAGTTGTCTTTCTAGCGGGGTATCTGTAGCTGTGGACTGATTCACCAGTTGTTGGATTTTGCCCATTTCTGTAAATCTACCTGTGGCCACAACCACAGCCAATCCTTGACCGCCAGTGACAAAAGTTCCTTGATAGACCATGTTCAAGCGGTCTGCTAAAGGTATATTTTCACCAGACACAGGCGCAGTAGTTTTAGTAATGGGGATGCTTTCCCCAGTCAGGGGAGATTCATCAACAATCAAGTTATCAGCTTCCATGAGTCTGGCATCTGCGGCGATATAACTACCAGATTTGAGCAATAAAATGTCTCCTATAACCACGTTCTCTGTAGGTATTTCCACCTGCTGACTATCTCGAATTACCCAAGTTAATATTTGCTCTTGACTTTGGAGAGATTGAATGATTTTTGCTGATTGGCTTTCTGTGGTGTATCCAATGAAGGCATTCAGACCCACAACACCCATAATTACCACAGCATCTATTATCCCCCCGGTAATCATGGCAATTCCGGCCGCTCCCACTAGTAAAGCTACTGGCAGAGATTTAAACTGGTCAATTAAAATATTGCTAGGGGAACGGGTCGGAATTGCAGTTAAAACATTTCGCCCATATTTACTGAGGTTTGCTATGGCAGACTCACTAGATAAACCTGATATTTTCGCAGAATTTAACCTATCTATGACTCTATCTGCTGTCATTAAATGCCAATTATCGGTGTTTTCTTGGTTGGCATCATTAATAACTAATCTCTGATTATTTAACCAACTTTCGGTTGGAGTCAAACTAGATTTTTCTTGAAATTTTCTTAAAGTTGTCTCAAGAAGTAAACCTATAGTCTGAAAGCTATGTTTATTTGTGAAAATAACCAGAATATTACTAGTTAACGAATTAGCAGAAACATAAATTATTTCTGGGTTATTACCAAGCGATCGCTCTAAATATCTTTGTAGTAATAGCGAACCATAAAGTTGATTAACCTTGTATCTAGCTCTCCCTTTAACTTTAGTGTGTATAGCCTTAATCACAGCAAAATTTGCTCCTGTAACGCCGCTAATAGCTGAGAATATTATAATTTATCTAGCAGTTTTGCATCTCCCTATCAAGTAACAATCCCCTGCATTTTCTGCCAGGGGAGTGTCAACCTGTGAATAATTTAGTTTTTTTCCTTTAGTTGAGCAGTACCTTGGCCATGAGAATTTTCTATATGTTGGTTTAAACTTTCAGCCATCTCAATGGCGACAATAATTAATTGCTCTTCCATAGCCCCATTACCGCCCTCATCACTAACTTTTGGGTAAATATGAGGGTTAGATAGCATAGCGGCCAGCAGTTGAGATGCAGTTTGTTGGAGTTGATTAAGTTGTGACACCCTTATTCCGATACTTTTTTGCTAACATTTACTAACAAATACACTCTTTAAGAGAGGGCGTATCAACCAATGCACGTAGGAAAATCCCCCGCGCACCATTTATGTCCCGGCTCATTACCCGCCCATCAGATGGAGACTTAACGAACTTAGCACCACCAAGGTTGGGGATGATTTCACCAGTCCAACTGAC
>NZ_JANQDG010000055.1:0-15627 GCF_029891665.1 Anabaenopsis sp. FSS-46
CGCTATCATTGCTTGGTTTTCGCGTTGGCAATAGTCTTAATTCAATACTTGATATCGTAGGATTATATATCAAGTGGGCGATTTTCTTAACTCACTTATGTCAATGCTTGTTAACATAAGTATAGTTTTGTCTATAAAATATTCAGCTTAGGACTAGCTCCCTATTGCTTGTTAGCCGCACCGCTATATAGGGGATTTTTAGCTTTAACTCTTTCATTGATGTAGTCATAAGTCTGGCGGAAATTGGGAACAGCCCGCATTTCTAGGCGACTACCATTTCTGAGGGTTAATACCATATCTCCCCAAAAGCCAATGCCACGGGGAACTTTGACAATTTTCACAATCTCTGAATAAATGATATCCGTGCGATCGCCTCCTCTCCAACCTCCCGTTACGGAAATCCGGCGGTCAGTGATGCGGAAACGTAGCCATAATGCTCTGACAATGGCTCCCACAGTCAATGGTAGCCCGACGACAGTTAGTCCAATCAACACATTGAGGATTAAGTCCCCGATGTGGGGGCCTCCCTCATAATAAACTTCTTCACGAATGCCCATCAAACACCTCAGCTTTTACCAACAACTCTTTTAATTCTTGCAGAAATTGCTGGCTTACGCACTGAGATTCTGCTGCTGCTGGTTTGACAACAATGACTAGCCGCCAACCTGGAAACAATTTTGGCAATAGCTCATGCAGTGCAGCTGTAATCTGGCGTTTGATCCGATTACGAATTACTGCTTTTTTGCTGACTTTTGTGCTAATAGAAACGCCAAATTTTGTGCTCGATAGTGGCTGCTCACTGATTACAGTATCCAAGGAAGGCTTTTTCAACCCTGAAGGTTTTAAAGCTCTCAATGTGAAATGAGAACTGTGACGACGAATTCCTTCCCGGAAAACTGCTTGGAAATCTTTTCGAGATTTTAATCGATTTGCTTTGGGCAAAGCCACATCTGGTCTTCTTGAAATTTCCTAAACGCTCAGACGATGACGTCCCCTTTTTCTTCTGGATCGGATCACATTTCTTCCTGTTGGTGTCTGCATCCTAGCCCGAAAACCAGAAGTTCTTTTTCTTTTACGGCAAGTGCCGCCCAGGGTCCTCTTCATCCCGTTCTCCTCTTAGGCGATTTTTATAAAAAGTTACAATCCCTTACTATATCACTTCCAGAACTAAAAATGATATTTTTTTTAAATGTCCTCAACAATTAATCAGGCGGGTTGATCAAGACCATCGTTAATAATTAAGCAAATCTGTGATATCCTCCGTAGCCTAGGCATACCCGCCCTTAGTAAAAATGATTGCTTAAGAGATACTCAAAACCCAGGTTCCCACATAGCGCTCTAAGGGTAAATCCCCAGGAGAGAGAATCTGACAGTTAAAATAATACATACCACCAAAACTCGGTGTTTTGACATCTGACAGCACTAACTCAACTTCTCCTCCGGCTGCTACCGGCTTTTGGGGGAAAATTTCTATACGGCGAGCTTCTTTGTTCCATTTGACTTCATCTAGAGGAACTTTTTGACCTTTGACTTTGACCTCCACTTTGTTCGGGTCGAAACTTCCTTCGTAATAATCTGGGTAGCTAACCACAAACTTAGCTGCGGCTAAGTTCATTTTTTTGGCTGGTATTCGCAGTCTGAATCGCTCCCAGCTATTAGCCTGTCCGCCAAAGTCTAATCTAAAGGGAAGCTGATTTTCACTTTTAACGCCGCCAAATAGCGTCAGTCCCGGTATGCCTTGAGCTACAGTTATGACTGGAAACCCAGTCAACAAAGAGCTAGTGACGGCTAGAGCCGAAACAAGTCTCACAAGCAGTTGACGATCAGAACCGGGAAATTGTAAATTTTGCATAGTCTAGGCTTCCTCCACCAGAAAACAGGTTAGTGATATAAACTCAGTCTTGAGTCCTCTTAACTCAACTTTACTACTGACACCCTGGTAATTGACGTTAAATTGAAGCAAAAAGTGCCATCACTCTTGAAAGCCTGAGTTTTACTCAAAATATAGAAATCCGGTTTGGTTTCTGAATTGATTTGTCTAGGTAGGGAACAGGGAACAGGTAACAGGTAACAGGTAAGAAGAATTGCCATGTGTACTGAGTCTTGTTCAAAAATCAAATAGGAGTCCTATATATAGTTATAATTTAGACTAAGTAAAAATCAATTTTGTTGCTAAATATGTCTAAATACATCTAATTCCAAAGGTTTTGTGATAAAAACTGATCTATCTAATCAGCGCTTGCGCACCAGCGCAGTGCTGGGGGCATTGGCCAATCAAGGGATAGATTGAGGAAAATGAGCTTGATTCAAAGCAGCAATCATTAAAAAATAACGCTAAAAAAATATGTAAAGAAAGAATACTAAAATTTTGCAATGCCTAAAACAAACTAAAGAGAAAGATGCAAAATTAGTAATCAATTTAGGATTTGTAATATGTGAATCTATTTGTGACTATCGGCAAGTGTCAAATCTGCAAGGGGCGAAGTGAGGTTACAACACAGAAAAGCAAAAGTATTTAAGGGTTTATCTACCAGGAAAAGCCATCTCAGACAGTGACGCCCAAAAAAGAGGTATTTATCTCCAGGAGATTTCATGAAAATAGCAGTTGCTAAAGAAATTGAAGTTTGTGAACGACGTGTGGCATTAAATCCTGACACCGTTACCCGGTTAGTGAAACAAGGTTTGGAAGTATGGGTAGAAAAAGGTGCGGGAGAAGGCTCTTGTTTTACCGATTCTGCCTACGAAGCAGCAGGAGCAACAGTTATAACTGATCCAGCTAAATTATGGAGTGAAGCAGATATTGTACTCAAAGTTAGCCCACCAAAAGAGCGCGAAAATGGCGGCTCAGAAATAGAATTACTGCGACAGGGATCTGTGTTAATCAGTTTCCTTAATCCTTTGGGAAATCCCGCAGTAGTACAGGAACTAGCAAATCGGCACATTACAGCTTTGAGTATGGAGATGATCCCCCGTACGACCAGAGCGCAAAGTATGGATGCTTTGTCTTCCCAAGCTTCACTAGCAGGATATAAAGCAGTATTAATTGCCGCTGCTGCATTACCTAAATATTTCCCGATGCTGACCACAGCCGCCGGCACGATCGCCCCAGCTAAAGTATTTATTATGGGGGCTGGTGTAGCGGGATTGCAAGCGATCGCCACAGCCAGACGCTTAGGTGCGGTAGTAGAAGCCTTTGATATTCGTCCCGCAGTCAAAGAAGAAGTGCAAAGTCTGGGGGCGAAATTCGTCGAAGTCAAACTCGAAGAAGAAACAACTGCAGCGGGAGGATATGCCAAAGAAATTTCCGAAGCTAGTAAACAACGTACCCAGGAAGTTGTGGCGGAACACGTGAAAAATGCCGATGTCGTGATTACCACCGCCCAAGTACCCGGGAGAAAAGCACCAAGACTAGTAACAGAGGAAATGGTAGCACAAATGAAACCGGGTTCAGTAATTGTAGATATAGCAGCCGAACAAGGGGGTAACTGTGCTTGCACCCAAGCAGGTAAAGATATTCTCTGGAATGGCGTGACGATTATTGGCCCCATCAACTTACCCTCATCAATGCCAGTTCACGCTAGCCAGCTGTATTCTAAGAACTTAACATCCTTGCTGCAATTATTAATCAAAGATAAAACTCTACAAGTAGATTTTGCTGACGACATCATTGATGCGGCTTGCATTACCCACGCCGGGGAAATTCGCAATCAAAGAGTGCAGGATGCGCTAAAAGCTTTGAGTCCTCAAATCGGCACTTAACTAACCGCCCCTCAAAACCTATCTGTGTGCATCTGTGGTTACAAACAGGAGATTTCAGTTCATGACCGAAGCATTACTCGCTGCTTTATTTGTATTTGTTTTGGCATCCTTTATTGGCTTTGAAGTGATCAACAAAATCCCACCGACTTTACACACCCCCTTAATGTCAGGCTCCAATGCCATTTCTGGTATTGCTGTATTAGGGGCAATTGTAGCTGCTGGTGCTAAAGATACCAGTATATCAGTAATTCTCGGTTTAATTGCTGTGGTACTAGCGACAGTTAACGTTGTCGGTGGTTTTCTCGTCACAGATCGGATGTTGCAAATGTTCAAGAAAAAGGAAGTTAAGGCGTGAGCGATTTTCTACCAACTGGGATTCAGCTGACGTACCTGGTCGCTGCATCATTATTTATCCTGGGTTTAAAGAAACTGGGTTCCCCAGCTACAGCACGTAACGGTAACGTGATCTCGGCTGTGGGGATGCTGCTGGCCATTGTCGCCACACTCTTAGATCAGCAGGTACTCAACTATGAGATGATTTTAGTCGGCTTGGCTATTGGTGCCGGAATTGGTGCGATCGCCGCTTACAAAGTCCAAATGACGGAAATGCCCCAAATGGTGGGTTTACTTAATGGTTTAGGTGGTGCTGCTTCCGCACTCATCGCCGTTGCCGAGTTCTGGCGGTTAATTGGCAATGCCCAACCCATACCTCTAGATGTAAACATTTCCATTTTACTGGATGTCTTAATCGGTGGTGTCACCTTAACAGGTAGTTTTATCGCCTTCGCCAAATTGCAAGGTTTAATCAGTGGGTCACCGATTAAATTACCTTTCCAACAACCATTTAACCTCGCCCTACTGGCTGCCTACTTAGTAGGTAGTGTCTATTTAATCATCACCCCCGACAGCCTACCCATATTCTTCGCCGTGGTAGGAGTTTCTTTAGTATTGGGTGTTATGTTCGTCCTCCCCATTGGTGGGGGCGATATGCCTGTAGTCATTTCCCTATTAAACTCCCTATCTGGGATAGCAGCCGCAGCCGCAGGGTTTGTGGTCATGAACAATATGTTGATTATCGCTGGCGCACTGGTGGGCGCATCGGGTTTAATCCTCACCCAGATTATGTGTAAAGCGATGAATCGTTCATTATTTAACGTGCTGTTTGGTGCCTTTGGTGGGGAAGCGTCCGCTCCTAGTGGTGGCGGTGCTACAGGTACTACAACCAATCAAACAGTCCGCAGCATTGACCCCGAAGAAGGAGCAATGATGTTAGGTTATGCTCGTAACGTCGTCATTGTCCCTGGTTATGGTATGGCTGTAGCCCAAGCCCAGCACACTGTCAGGGAATTAGCAGATCAATTAGAACGCATGGGCGTTGATGTTAAGTATGCTATTCACCCCGTCGCCGGTCGAATGCCGGGGCATATGAATGTGTTACTCGCAGAAGCCAATGTGCCTTATACCCAGTTGTATGACATGGATGATATCAATCCCCAATTGGAAGGGGCGGATGTGGCTTTAGTAATTGGTGCCAATGATGTGGTCAATCCAGCAGCCCGCAGCGATACCAATAGCCCCATTTATGGTATGCCGATTTTGGAAGTAGATCGGGCAAAGCAGACAATTGTCATTAAGCGCGGCATGAGTACGGGTTTTGCCGGTGTAGATAATGAATTATTCTACAAAGAAAAAACTACCATGCTTTTTGGTAGCGCCAAAGATATGGTTTCTAAGTTGGTTTCCGAGGTAAAGCAGCTTTAAGGACTATTTTCAAGGGTCAGCTTGCCCTGGGAGGTATCATGTTCCTGGGGCAAGTTTTTTCTGCCAAGATTATTTCACAACAGATCAATCTAATATGCCTAATGATAGAAGCTAATCAAAATGTAAAATTTTGAAATTGAACTAAGTCTCGATGACCAAAAATGCCCGATAATCAATATTGTTGAATTTGTCTGCTGACACAGCACATTTCATCTGGGTGAGGTAAATCAATAGCTGGCAAAACTTCGCCGTCAGCGCTCAGTCGATAGCTTGTGTAGGCTAGCCATAAGCTGCCCGCAACACTACACTTTGATCAGAAAATATGCTGTCAACCCACTACATAACAAACTGCACAAGATGGATGGGTCAAATTTTATGGATCTAAGAAAAATTTAGATTTTGATTTTCAGAATTTGGTCTTTGAAAACAACAAAGATTAAATAATCAGGGTGTGTCATTACTCAGTATATTTATATGTTATCAAAACAAGAACGTCAAATAGATTTTGTAGGTAATATCCCTTTTATATCAATTCATATTGGTGGATTATTGATTTTTTGGGTAGGTTTTAGTTGGACTGCTTTAATTACTTGTTTATTATTATGGTTTGTGCGGATGTTTGGCATCACCGCCGGATACCACCGTTATTTTTCACACCGTACTTATCAAACAACCCGTTTTTTTCAGTTTATTCTGGCGGTTTTAGGTAATGCTTCGGCGCAGTTAGGCCCATTATGGTGGGCTGCACATCATCGTCATCACCACAACTATGCAGATACAGAACAAGATATTCATTCCCCCATTATTCATGGTGGCTGGTGGTCACATATTGGTTGGGTAGTCTCTCCTCAATATTCTCAGACTGATGAACGCAAGATCCGAGATTTTGCCAAATACCCAGAGTTACAGTATTTAAACCGTTTTCATATGCTGGTGCCTATCTTGCTAGCAATCGCCGTTACTGTTATCGGCATATTGTTTCAGATTTATCTTCCTGGCCTACAAACATCTGGTTTGCAGATGCTTATCTGGGGGTTCTGTTTAAGTACTGTCCTGGTTTATCACTCAACTTTTACAATTAATTCTCTCGCCCATATCGTTGGTTACCGTCGTTTTAATACCTCGGATAATAGTCGCAATAATCTGTTTTTAGCTTTAATTACTTTAGGTGAAGGTTGGCATAATAATCATCATTATTATCCCGCATCAGAACGTCAAGGTTTCTATTGGTGGGAAATAGATATTACTCATTACATTCTTACCCTATTATCATGGCTGGGAATTGTTTGGAATTTAAGAACTCCTCCTCAAACAATTTATGACCAGTCTCATAGTTAAGCTAAAAAGTAGTATTACCACCTTTTCGGATGTGATACTTGCGCCAACTCAAATAGGAGAAATACTCAAAAATGGTGTAGGAACATGATTAAATCACGTCCCTACAAATAATGAATTATCGTCGTTTGGGAGAAGTGCGTCGCAGTTCGCGTTTTTCCTCTTCTCGGCGACGGCGATCGCGCCAATCTGCTAAGGTCAGATAACCAACCCCACCAGTCACCGCTACCAGCAGCAGCAAGGCCAGTAAGGCCAAAATATTTAGGAATGGATTTTCCACGATTCCCCTATAGTCCGTTACGTCCCCACACTACCATCGCAATTGACCAAGTAAACACAACCAACAGCGATACCCAACCAAGTGTTAAAGTTGCCATAGTCTTACACTTTCTCAATAATTACAAAACGTCTCTAATCCCATAATAATGTCAAAGGGCTGCATAAACAAAAGCCAAGGAAACTTCAGATATGCAAACCATGGCCGAACGCCTAGAATCTCTCAAAGCTGGAATAATTTCGGCTATTTCCTTAAGTCTTGCCTTCCTAATTACCAGTCTGGTAAATACTATGGTGTTGGTACAGTATTTTCCCACACTGGCAAGTCTATATACAAATATTAATTTTCATTGGTGGCTGACTGGGGGAATCGCTGGTTTGTCTGGTTTCCTCTTTGGTGTTACCTACCGCTACATTATCCGCACAGATAACAACACTCAACTTAAATCCGGTGCTGTACTGGCTTTCGGTTTAGTGCGGGGCTTAACGCAGCTCAACTCTACCAATATTATACCTGATTTAGTCCAAGCCGGGGAAAGTATATTTTGGTTCGCCATGGGGGCGATCGCCCTTGATACAGCTATACAAATCCGCTGGGTTAAACCTTTCCCCTCCACAAATGATAGGGAGCAACTAAACTAAGATTCATACACAATTTCTGTTCCCTCTTCATAGCGATCGCCCCTTAGTACAGTCAACCGTCAACCGTCAACCGTCAACCGTCAACAGAAACTACTTAGATGCAAACACCCAATCAGATTAAAACCCCCTCTTTTATCCAAAAAATACAATGGGTAGCTGACCCTGTAGGGTATATGGAAACAGCAGCCCAACAATATCCTGATATTTTCACCGCCCAAGTAGTCGGTTTTGGCAACAACCTGGTATTTGTTAACCATCCCCAGGGCGTGCAAGAAATTTTAACCAATGACCGCAAGAAATTTGTTGCTGGTGGTAAAGAGAATAGAATTTTACAACCCTTACTAGGTGACTATTCGGTGATTATGCTCGAAGGCGATCGCCATCGTCAGCGACGAAAATTAGTCATGCCGTCTTTTCATGGCGATCGGATGCGAAACTATGGTGAAATCATCAGGGAAATTACCACCAAAGTCTGGAGCCAACTCCCCACAAACCAACCCTTCACCACCCGCACCGCCACCCAGAATATTTCCTTACAAGTAATCTTACAGACAGTTTTCGGTGTCTATGAAGGAGAACGCAGCCAACAACTGCTAAAAAATCTCTCATTAATGGCGGATATATTTCGCTCACCATTAACTTCTAGTTTTCTATTTTTCCCCTCTCTGCAAACAGATTTAGGACCCTGGAGTCCTTGGGGTAATTTTTTACGCAATAGACAAAAGGTAGACCGGTTAATTTACGCAGAAATTGCTGAACGCCGACAACATAAAGATGAAAATCGTATTGATATTCTTTCCTTGCTCATGTCAGCAAAAGATGAAGACGGTAACTCAATGACAGACCAAGAGTTACGCGACGAATTAATGACCCTGTTATTCGCCGGTTATGAAACCACAGCCACCGCCATGGCTTGGGGATTATATTGGATTCATAAACACCCCGAAATTAAAGAAAAACTGCTCCAAGAACTCCACACCCTGGGTGATACACCAGACCCCATGAGTATATTTCGGTTACCTTATCTCACCGCTGTGTGTAATGAAACCTTGCGGATTCATCCGGTAGCTATGTTGACATTTCCCAGAGTAGTCAAAGAACCTGTAGAACTCTTAGGATATTCTTTAGCACCGGGAACAGTATTAATGGGCTGTATGTATCTCATTCACCAACGGGAGGACTTATACCCGGAACCCAAGCAGTTTAAACCGGAAAGATTTCTGGAACGTCAATATTCCCCCTATGAATTTATGCCTTTTGGTGGCGGTGTCCGGCGCTGCTTAGGTGAAGCCTTAGCCGTGTTTGAAATGAAACTAGTATTAGCCACCATCTTATCCCGCTATGAACTCGCACTAGCTGATACCAAACCAGAAATACCCCAACGTCGGGGTGTAACTTTAGCCCCCGGTCGTGGGGTGAAGATGCTGATTAAAAGTCAAGCACCCCAACCATCCCCCCAATTAATTTAAAATAGGACTTTATCCATTGACAAAATAGCACAATAGTGTTATGTCGTCGCCTAATTGCTGCTTCAATGCACCAGTTAACTATTCCCGAAGTTCAATCAAAAAAGCTGAAATAGTGATTCTTTTGTTTTGACATCGTCAATCTAGCGAGTGCCGATTAACCTCGGTCGCTTGCTGTATAAGGGTTTTAGGTGTTTTGTTAGTATGCTAAAGTCCATTTCAGCCACTGCTTTTTCTGAACCTGGCTAACGCCACGCTATGGCTATCGGAAACAGCCCCTAGACTTCTTACGGGGTATGTGTTTAAAATAGAGCAGTCCCCACTCGCTGGGGACATTAATTGAATGGAAACTTGTACTGCAACAGATAAAGTCGTCATTAAACTCTAGTCCCCACTCGCTGGGGACATTAATCGAATGGAAACATACCGCCAAGAACGCCAAGAAAATTTAGAGTGGGCATAAGCCCTATGTATTACAAACAAATCTACTAAGAGGTACTTAATGTTAAAGTTTGAATATAACTCTATTAGAAATGCTCTCAGCCAAGCTTTAGAATCTTTGCCGGATTGGAGAAATCTAAACCCCTTTCAGAAAGGACAAGAAATTGATAAATCTTTTAAATCAATTTTGAAAGATTTAATGGAACAATTCAAAATGAAGCCCGGTGTTGATTATGTTGATGATTTAGGCGATACTGAACCAATTACAGATTTTGTTGCTTTGTCACAGAAAGCAGATGATTTACTGCAAGGATTATTAAATGGTCAAATAGTAGCTATTTCAGAACATAGTAGAATTAGTAAATTAGGTAATCAATTTACTGTTAAAGCTCATTTTCGTGATATTAGAAAATCAGCTTAAATAAAGTTATTCTATAATATTGTCTGATATTTCACAAAATGTAAACCAAACTATGATTGCAACAACTTGAGAGGTAACATCAATGTTTGCAGAAAAGCCCCAATATTTTGAACATGGGAAGTATATATACGAGTGTAAATCTTCTCCTAATGATTTAGATGGTCCTATCAATCAAGGTAGTCTCAAAAAATGGATAAATGATTTGAAGAAGGTCTTAAAGAGAAAACAACCAAGCGGCTTTCGTTATATATTTCCTGTTAATCGGTTAAACGAAGACAACAAAAGTATTTTAGAACAACTGAAAACAGATTTTTCTGATATAGATATACAATATTATGATTGTGACTCAGTTGATAGACTTGTAAAAAACTTGAAAAAAGTAAATAGCTTACCTGAGTTAATTAAGTATATTGAACAAGCTAGGAATTAAAATTTATGTCTGTGTCTCTTCATTTTGCAAAAGTTAAATATTTTAGTGAAGAATTTACTAAAGAGAGAGGACATGATGATATCTTGCAAGAGTTAAAGAAAATTTTAGTTTTAGAAAAAGAAAACACCGAAATTGATGACATACTGAATAATAAATTTACTGTACCTATAGATACTAAATCTCCTGATCTAATAATAAGCGCCAATATACCTGAAATAGAAAAATCTCTCGTGGGTGAATCACCAATTCTATTACACCCTGATTCACGATATTACTTTGTTAATGAAAATATATGGGAGACTATCAAAGAAGTTATTTTTAAACAATCTCAAGGAATACAAACAAAAGAGGATTTTTTCAACATAGCAGAAGACTATGTAAAACTGAAAGAATGTTTTGACATAAAAATGTTAGTTTTCGAGGCTTCTTAAATTTGTGTTACGGAAAAAAGATTCTAATTTAACTTCTTCCTGTATGAGCCGTAGTCGTGTTCAATGTCCGCCACTAAAACCTTCACAGGTGCGAAAAAGGCAATATCGCGATCGCTTGCAGGATAGGTAGAATAAGCATGGAATTTGGGAACCAGAATCTCATCTTGATCAAGTGCATCCAGTCCCCACTCCCTGGGGACATTAATCGAATGGAAACTAAACAATTAAAGTTGGGCTTTCTAATTTTTCCCGCATGTCCCCTCATAAACTACAATAAAAATACTCAAAGAAATGGCTGAAAATGGTCAAATCAACTTTGTACACAACAACAAAAGTCCTCCCAGGAAATAGAATTGAAATTCAATCTCCAAATCTGACTGTAGGACAAACTGTTGAAGTCGTTATTTTGGTTCAAGAAGTTAGTCCTGATTCGTCTACTACCGAAAATATCTCTCCATCTTTAAAAGAGCGTCTTGCTTTTCTGAAGTTACCAATAGCTGAACGTAGGAATATTCTCGAAAGTCAAGCCGACATAATGCTCTCTCACTATCAACAAGATCCTGAATGGCAGCAGTTAATGGCAGGTGATATCATTGACTATTAGCCCTGATATGCCAAAACGTGGAGAAATTTGGTTAGTCAACTTTGATCCCACTGTTGGTGCAGAAATCAAAAAAGTGCGCCCTGCTGTCGTTATCAGTTCAGATTCAGTAAGAAAACTTCCTATCAAGCTTATTGCTCCCATTACAGACTGGAAAACATATTTTTCACCAAATTTCTGGCACGTTAAAATTGAACCCAACAGTATAAATGGATTGAATAAAGCTTCTGCAATTGATACTCTCCAACTAAGGGGCATGGATTTACAAAGGTTTATTCGTAAATTAGGAAGCGTTTCTGAAATTACAATGCTAGAAATTATAGCTGCCATTGCTACTGTAATCGAATTTGAGGTCTAACAAATCACAAGATAATCATTTTGTACAGTGCGTAAGTCCTATAAAATTAGCAACATATAACATTTAGCAACATATAATATTCTTATGCACACCCTAGCCTCTCGTATGCAGGCGGTACAATCGCCAATCATTCCTGTGGTTGGGGAATTAATCCAAAATTCCCCAGGTACCATTTCTTTAGGACAAGGTGTAGTTTCCTACAACCCACCACCAGAAGCCATTCAGCTTTTACCCCAATTCTTAGCAAATTCAAATAATAATTTATACAAACCAGTTGAGGGAATCCCTGTATTATTGGCAGCGATCGCCCAAAAATTAGAAACTTTCAACCGCATTATTATTAACCAAAATAACTCAATTGTAGTCACTGCGGGCAGCAACATGGGGTTTATGAATGCCATCTTAGCCATTACTACCCCTGGTGACGAAATTATCCTGAATACACCTTACTATTTCAACCATGAAATGGCCATAACCATGGCCGGGTGTACTCCCGTATTAGTAGCAACAGATGAAAACTACCAACTACGTCCCCAAGCGATCGCCCAAGCAATTACCCCCAGAACCCGTGCTGTAGTCACAATTTCCCCCAATAATCCCACAGGAGTTATTTACCCAGCAGCCGCATTACAACAAGTAAATCAAATATGTGCAAATCATCGCATCTACCATATTAGCGATGAAGCCTACGAATATTTTACCTACAACGGCGTTAAACACATTTCCCCTGGTAGTTTCACAGCAGCGACAGATTACACCATTTCCCTGTATAGCCTATCCAAAACCTATGGGTTTGCAAGTTGGCGGATTGGTTATATGGTAATTCCCCAACACCTACTAGAGTCAGTCAAAAAGATTCAGGATACAATCTTAATTTGTCCCCCCGTAGTTTCCCAGTATGCCGCAGTAGGAGCATTACAATCAAGCTCAGAGTATTTACATAATCACATTGGAGCAATTGCCCAAATCAGAGAAATAGTCATAGATGCCCTCAAACCCCTAGCAGGTTTATGTAATATTACCCCTGCCCATGGTGCATTTTATTTCTTCCTCAAAGTTAATACCCAGATCAATAGCTTTGAATTAGTAAAAAGGTTAATTCAAGAACATCAAATCGCAGTAATTCCAGGTACAACTTTTGGCATGAAAGATGGATCTTATCTGCGGGTAGCTTATGGGGCGTTGCAAAAAGATACAGCTAAAGCAGGTATAGAAAGATTAGTAAAAGGCTTACACAGGATAGTCAGTAATACTTGACCCATCCTGCGCCTTATGTGTAATAAGTTTCTTTGTTTGTATCCTTGATAGTTCCTTGCTCAGAGCCTATTGGCGTTGAGACCCGCCAATTAATCTAAAGCAAATTCTACAAACTCTAGTTGTCCAGCTAACATATTTTTATCCACCGCCGACAAGGTTTTATTATGAGAACGGGGAGAATTTAAACAGCCACAAACTAACTGGGCGACATCTGCCCGGTGAATAGTGCCAACAATACGCGTATCTTCGGTTAAAATACCATTGCCTGTTGCCGGTTCCGATTTTAAGCCACCGGGGCGAATAATAGTGTAAGTCAGCCCACTAGCAATTAAATGTTGTTCGGCCTTGTCTTTTTCCACTAACACAGGTCCCAATGTTGCTAGAGCTTGGGGAGGTAAAGCACCAGCACTATTACCAGTACCAATGGATGAAATTAAAATAAACCTTTGTACCCCTGCTTTTACTGACGCATCAATGAGATTTTTATTACCCAGATAATCAGCCCTTTCACCCTCCGAAGGTAAACCGCCAATGGTACTAATTACCGTTTGGATAGGTTCATCACCGAGTATGGCAGCTTCTACATCACTGATATTTAAAGCATCTCCCATGACAGTTTTAACACCTATTGCTTCTAGTTCAGGAGTTTCGCTTCTTAGGAGTGCTTTCACCCGGAGATTTTGCGCCGTTAAATATTTAGCAATTTCTCGACCAACGCCACGACTTGCGCCGGCGAGAAAAATGTAAGATCCAGTGGTCATATTAAGGGATTATAAATTCACTTCCTCAGCTTACAATGTAGCGAACTCATTAAACGCCAAAGTTCACCAATCACAAGCACTATGGATGTGCCGACAACTACACGCACCCAATCCTTCGGTGTTCCCTGTTCCCTGTTCCCTAAGATAAAAATTACCTGTTGAAAACTTATCAAACATCCTCTTAGACAACCCTGTAAAGGCAGACTGACTTAATCCCAAGCATCTAGCATTAAACAAATTTCAGAATTGTAACATTTTCCTTGCTCAACTATGGTACTGCGATAAATTTTGTAAGCAGGATAGGTTCCGATACAATACTGTGATTTCTAGCCTCAGCTTGAGTTATTTTTCTAACTGGTTCCGCTGATTGCATATTTTTTCACCTTATCTAGTAGAAAGAAAATACCTTTTATGAACTTTTGTAAGACAAATTAAGCTGATGTTTACAGCTTTTTATACTTCCTAATAGCGTTATTCATCAAGATAATTTGTTCAGCATGAAATGACGGAGGTATCAAGCTGTGAATCCTATGTTCTAGTCCATCATGCATTACATCTGTGGGTAATTGAGAGTGATCTAATCCCAATGTATGACCAATTTCATGGGTAATAGTATTAGCAATCAAGTTAGATAATTGAGCCAAATTTAGACTTGCTTCATGGGAAACATCAAGTATTTTGTCTAAACGAACAAGAGCAATAGTAGTAACTTGCTGATGAGTAAAACTAGCAATTCCGAGATAGTCAACTAGTTGCTGGTCAGCTAATACATGGATATGGGTAAAATTATCCCCCCACTCTCTTTCATCAGGAGGTTCTGAGGTCAAAAACACATTGACACTCCTAAAAGCACTAAAGACCTTAGCAAGAGCATCTGTCATAACTGCTAGTATTGTGCTATTGTCCTCAATGTCAACAATCACTCTGGAAATATCAACCAAAATACAATGGCGAATATCGCGATTGTCTTTAGCTATTAACCATCCACAATAGGGACACACTAGCCAACTTGTTTGAACACGAGAACGACAACCTTGACAGCGAAGCTTTGCAGGTCTATCAAGGTTAATTCGTTCCCAAATCGGAACTTTCATCTCAGGATTTGTCTTCCTCAGATTTAGACGTTCATAAAGAGACATTTTACTTATAAAACGTGCTAAGGAGACCAGGGTTTTGAGTAGATTTTTGATTCCAATTTAGGTTCACATGAACCGTTAACTGGTTAGATACACCTGTCTTATTTAGGTCTATTTTGTGGGAATCACCACTTTTTTTTTAAGAGGTTGTTTGATAAGTCATGATTAGTGTATCAACTATTGTTTGACCCCACCCTAACCCTCCCCTTGTAAGGGGAGGGGACTGGATTTTATTGTTTTTTGTGTGTTCCCCAATCCTTCCCAATCCTTCCCAATCCTTCCCAATCCTTCCCAATCCCTGTTCCCTGTTCCCTGTTCCCTGTTCCCTAAGTTAAAAATTACCTGTTTAATACTTGACAAACATCCTCTAAGAGTAATAGCCATGATTGTATAATCCTAGATATTCAACAGTAAGAGTTTGTGAAATTATAGACAAATCTACAAAGTCACTTTACCAGGGGTAAACCTGATTGGAGTTACTCCTAACCCCTCTATCCCGTCTGCAAAAGCGTTCAGGACTGCTTTTCTTAATATGTTGTACGCCCCATTTAA
>NZ_JANQDG010000056.1:0-52051 GCF_029891665.1 Anabaenopsis sp. FSS-46
CGACCTAGGTAGCAAGCGCAACCAATCAGGAAGTGGAAAATTACCAACTGGTAAGGACCACCGTTGTACAACCACTCATCTAAGGAAGCTGCTTCCCAGATTGGGTAGAAGTGCAAGCCGATGGCGTTGGAGGAAGGAACACAGCACCAGAGATGATGTTGTTTCCGTAGATTAAGGAGCCAGCTACTGGTTCGCGGATCCCATCGATGTCTACTGGAGGAGCAGCGATGAACGCGATAATAAAGCAGGTGGTAGCAGCTAGGAGGGTGGGGATCATGAGTACGCCGAACCAACCGATGTAAATCCGGTTATCGGTGCTGGTGATCCACTCGCAGAAGCGATCCCATACGTTGGCGCTTTGGCGCTGTTGTAAGGTTGTGGTCATTTGTTTATGATTGCTTTTGTTTTTATGAGTTGAGTAGGTAAGCTTGCCTACTTGAATACTACCTTAGAGCAAAAGTTTTGATTTGTAAAGGGATTTTAATTAAAGTTTTCTGATGAACAAGATTTGTATTTCTAATGAATCGCATCCCAGACACGATTCAATCAGGTTTCATCAACCAGGGGGCCACTCCATGGGTCTTCCTCCCAGGATATGTAAATGTAAATGGTAGACAGTTTGACCACCATCAGCGCCGTTATTGATGACCACACGATAACCGTTGGTTAATCCAGCAGCTGCGGCCACTTGTTGGACGGTTAATAGAAGATGTCCTAATAGAGCTTGGTCTTGAGATTCGGCATCTGCTAATTTAACTATGGGTTTTTTGGGAATGACAAGGATGTGAACTGGTGCTTGAGGGTTAACATCTGTAAAAGCTAAAGCCAAATCATCCTCATAAACGATGTTTGCGGGGATTTCCCGACGGATGATTTTACCGAAAATGGTATCTTTGGTTTCACTCATGTGGTTTTACCTAATATATCTGTTAGAGGATGTTTGATAAGTCATGATTAGTGTATCAACTATTGTTTGACCCCACCCTCACCTTTCCCTTTATAAGGGAAAGGTGACTGGATTTTATTGTTTTTTGTGTGTTCCCCAATCCTTCCTGTGTTCCGGTGTTCCCTCAAACTAAAAAAAATGTACCTCACGAGCATGGGAAATGCTATAAATAGATAAATATTGCTCACATATTACCAGCTTGAAAAATCTGTTTAGCAGTCAAATTCAAATCTGGAAAAGTTGGTGATATTATCTTTTCATCATTTCTAAACTGCGTTACTTGATACTCACCATCAATCAATAAATGAATAGATATAGTAGGTTGTTTAGGACTACCTATATAACGAATACCTCCTAAACCTAAATAATCAATAATCCAATATTCAGGAATGCCAATCTCTTCATAATCTCGTAATTTAGTTAAGTAGTCATCACGCCAAGTACTGACAACCTCAACAATTAAGGGAATAGAAGCAGCTTGAGTTACAGTTGATTGTTTTTGCCATAGAGGTTCATTGACTAAATTAGTTTTGTTTAATAATAAAATATCTGGTAAATAACCTGATTCGCTTTCAGGTGGTTTGACTAATGCTTGTTTAGGAATGGAATAAGGAAGATTTAATCTATCAAATTCTACAGTTATTTTTCTAGCTGTAAAACCTATGATATCTTCATGTGGTCCTGTTGGTTGTGACATTTCCACAATTACTCCATTATGCAGTTCATAGCGTTCTCCATCTGGTTTCCAATCTGCAAATTCTGCAAAGGTTACTGGTTTTTGTAAAACTTGAACCATGATTTATATACCTTAACTTCATTGTTATTGATAACTTAATTATACTTGATAGAAAATGAATTGTCCCAACTATCAATTACTAGGGCATCACATCATCTAACCGCAGTTGCGGGGAGAGTAAAAGAGGCTTAACGGGTGACAAGGCGGTTAAACAGCTTGTTTCATAAAAGACAGAGCCTGAAAACCCCGTTGAAAAAAGAGGCATTTATGTATTAAGTAACTTTATTTACTTATTCTGGAATATGTGTAAATGTTTATTTGTAATCAATGCAGCTAAATAAAGTATTTTCAGCATCTTAATAGATATTAATAGCTTGTGTAAGAAAATTTATCAACTCCAAATTGAAGCAGTATTTATACTATTTTGCGGGGGGGGGTAGATGATAATATACACTGACAGAGAATCATCTACCAAAAGACATATTTTCTCAACCCAATATTTTTTGTAAACAGGGGAACTTACACCATGATTCGTCGTTTTGCCTTAGCTTCCGCCATTTTCATCGCTGCCGGTTCTGCCGCTCCAGCAATGGCAGGTACAGCAACAAGTAATGTAGAAGTCACAGCTACTGTGTCTCTTACCTGTACTATTTCTGCGAATACAATTGCATTTGGCAATTATGACCCAATTGGTACTAATGCTACTGCTCCCTTAGAAGGAACCGGAACTCTGACAACAACTTGCACTGATGGTTCTGCAACAATTGTTACTTTAAGTCAGGGTAATAATCCTGAGGCTTCGTCTACTGATGCTGAACCACGGCGTAGGCTTGAGAACAGTAACGGTAATAATGATTTTCTTTCTTATCAAATTTTCACAGGAGAGACCAGGGTGGCGAATTGGGGAAATACTCCCAATAGTAGTGTAATGGTTAGTGGAACTGGTCAGCAAGTAAATACTACTATTTACGCTAGAATCCCAGCAGCACAAAACGTTTCAAGTGGTAATTACACTGATACTGTAACAGCTACAATCGATTTCTAATACCTTAGATGGCGGACTTATTCAATAAGTCTGCCATCTGTTTCTTGAGAGGTTGTTTGAAAAGCTATCCATTACCCACATCTTTCTTAACAATCTTCAAACCCATAATGTTTTACCGCACCTACCAACCAAAACTGCTTTTTTTCCTCAGCCTGGTATTTGGCCTATCCCTAAAACCCTCAACAGCTTGGGGAAGTAATTATAGCGTTAATCCCATTAATGTTGTTCTTTCTCCCAGAGTTGCCACTGCTCTGCTGAAATTACGTAATCAGGATACCAGTGCTGCCAGTTTTCAATTCAAAGTATTCAAATGGGAACAAAATGCCCAAGGAGAAGACAAACTCACCCCTACTGAAGATATTATTCTGTTTCCATCTCTACTTACCGTAGAATCCCAGGGAGAGCGACAAATTAGACTCGGTTCTAAAGTTCCCATTAATACTGTCGAAAAAACTTACCGATTGATTGTGGAAGAACTACCGACAAAAACCAGTCAACCCACCCAGAATGCAGTCCAAATCTTAACTAATTTAAGTATTCCTATTTTTCTACAACCGAACCAAATCAACCAGTCAGGAAAAATGGGACAACTAGCAATCAAAAAAGGTAATTTATCTTTTGAGATTAATAATACTGGTAATGTGAATCTTCGGCCACAGCAGATAACAGTGCAAGGAGTAAGTGCCACAGGGGAAAAAATTATTGAAACTGCTGTTAATAGTTGGTATATTTTAGCGGGTAGTACTAAATCCTACAGTATAGAATTACCACCCAAGGAAAAATGTAATGGGGTCAAGAAACTGGTAGTGGAAGTCAAAACTGCAAAAACCACCCTGAAAGAAACCCTAGATACTCCCCAGGGCGCTTGTGCTGCTGCTTACCCCCCTTAGTCCCCCTTACCAAGGGGGGAAACTGGAGAATCTTGTCCCCTCCCTTTGGTAAGGGGAGGGTTAGGGTGGGGTTAATTTCAAAATGCTTACAAAGTCGCCCTTAGTTGCACTGTGTCCTGGTAATTTCCCGCCGGCACATTTTGCCCCGCCGGAATCTTAATATAAACATTGACATTACTGGCTGAACCCGTACCAGTCAATGACAAACCAGTGTCATCAGTATTGCCCCAAATTATTGTCTTAGATTCATCTTGATATAATTCATACAATAAGTAATTTCCCGCACCATCAGTCATGCGGCGCACGGGGTTATTGTCTGTGGAGACAGGAGAGGGATTTTGTCCTTGTCCCAGGGTAATTTTCCCAGTAGTATTACTCGATAAAGTCATAGCGATTGGTAATGTTACTGTTGCCGGAGTAGACGGATTAGTTATGTTCTCAACTGGTATTGGCACAGGAGCCGCAGGTGGGGTAATTATAATACTAGGAACTACTGAAGCAGAAACATTCAAATTAGCATTTGCGCTACCTGCCATTGCGGGAGCAGTGGAACTAGCCATGAGTAACAAAACAGTCAATAAGGAAGGGCGCAATTTCATGGTTTTATGTCTGGTTTGATGTCTGGTTTGATGTCTGTAAATAATGCCTGGTGGTTGCTGTTAGTTTCGGGTTGGAGTTTTGCAGTCTGTTCTGAGGTTGCTGCACAAGAACAAAATGCTATTTTGGAACTTACCGTTAATCAGGTGGCTAAAGAAGCAATTTTTGTGATTTTACGCCCCCAGGATATTCTTGTTAGTCTTCCTGATTTAGAAAAAGCCGGGTTAGAAAATTTCGCTGGTAGTCGAGAAACTATTAATAATGAAATTTATGTTTCTCTGGTTTCCTTAGCTCCCCAGTTAAGCTATTTTTTTGATGAAAAAGCCTTAACTCTAAGTATAACAGCCCAACCAGAATTATTAAAGAGTAATTCATTTAATTTAGGTCAGGAGTCACAAAAAAATATTACTTATAGTCAAAACACTAGTGTTTTCTTTAATTATGCTTTTAATTTACCTGTTGACGTTGAAAAATTGAACCTCAACAATTATACATTTTTTGGAGAATCAGGATTAAGCATTAATAAAAGTTTACTTTATAGCAGTTTTTCTCGTAAAACTGATGGTTCTTGGCTGCGAGGTTTAACAAATTTAACCTTAGACAATGCCCAAAAAATGACTAAATGGGTAGTTGGTGATTCCTTTGTCAGTGCCGGCGATTTAGGGGGAGGAATGTTTATGGCTGGTGTGAGTAAGTCACGGGATTTTGGACTAAATCCTAATGTCATTCAACAACCAACTTTTAGTTTATCTGGTGTAGCCTTAACACCTTCCAAAGTAGAGGTTTTTGTTAATGGACAAAGAGTAAATCAAACAGAAGTACCCCCCGGTCGCTTTCAATTTGATAATTTACTCCTACCTAGCGGTAGTGGTTATAAAAAAGTTATAATTCGTGATGCTTTGAATCGAGAACAGGTAATTACTTCACCTTTTTATTTTGCTCCAGGGTTACTAAAACCCGGTTTATCTGACTACAGTTTTAATTTCGGTTTACAGCGATTTAAACTAGACTCTGATAATTTTAATTATGGTTCTCCGGCTTTTCTCGGTCGCTATCGTCAGGGTATCACCAACTCCCTGACCCTGGGCGGGCGCTTGGAAGTTGCTAGTAACCTAATTAGTGGTGGTTCTACTCTAAGCACTACCCTACCCTTTGGGGCTTTAGGACTATCCCTAGCCGCCAGTAGTGAATCAGGAATTCCGGGGGCTGCGGCTGCCCTCACTTATAGCTATTCTGGTCGTAATATCGGTTTTGGTGGTTCGGTGCGGCTGTTGAGTGACCGATATGCTAATTTAAGTTTGACAGCATTAGATGACAGAGCCAAGTTAGAAAATAATGCTTTTATTTCTGTCTCTCCTACCCGTAATTTAAGCTTAGGTTTGCAGTATGCATCCTCAGATTTCCGTGATAAAGGACACAGTAACCGCCTAGCTCTCACCAGTAGTTTGCGTCTCAATTCCCGTGCAGATTTATCTATCAATCTCACCCAGTCTAACCAACCTACACAACCAACTACAAATGAACTATTTATCGGTTTCAATTATACTTTAGGTGATGCGAGGGCTAGTATTAATCGGCAAAATACCAATGGTAAAACTGCAATTAGCTCTACTGTATCCCTGCAAAAATCTCCACCGGCGGGTAATGGCTTGGGCTACCGTCTTCAGGTTAACCCCAACGGGGAAAAAATTCCCGCCAATGGTAGTATTAAGTATCGCGCTCCCTTTGGTGTTTATGAGTTAAACCTCAACCGCAATAATGGTAAAAATAGTGGCTCTGTTAATGTTTCTGGTAGTATTATCGGCATAGGAAATAGTGTTTTTCTTGCTCCTCCTGTCACCCAAAGCTTTGCACTTATACAAGTTCCAGGGGTGAGGGGTGTGCGTGGTTACAGTAATAATCAGGAAGTTGGACGCACTGATTCTCGCGGTAATTTAATAATTACTAATCTGCGCCCTTATAATGGGAATAATTTAAAAATCCAAGATGAGGATATTCCTTTAAACTACAAAATTGATGCTAATGAAAAAGTAATTACTCCACCTTTTCGAGGTGGGGCAGTTGTGCGTTTTCCTGTGCAACTAATTCAAAGTATTGTTGGTACTTTGTCGGTAGAAACATCAGGAAAAACTGTAATTCCGTCCTATGGTCAGTTAAATATCACTGTGAATAATCAAATTATTAACTCACCTATTGGTAAGGAAGGAGATTTTTATTTAGACAGTGTTGCTCCGGGAAAATATGCAGCTAATGTGGACTATGAAGGCGGTATTTGTAATTTTGAGCTAACTATTCCCCAGTCTCAGGAACAAATGGTTAATTTAGGTAATTTAAAGTGTATCCTTCCTTAAAGGGTGTTTTAAAAGTTTTTAATAACATTTGTATTCGGTGATTTCACTCATTGTTAATTTACCTGAAAATCTGGTTTGATATAATTAGGGTTTATTCATATATGAACAATGCTGGCTAGAGTCTGGAGTGCATCTATTGTTGGTATTGACGCTGTAAAAGTGGGTGTGGAAGTTGATGTTTCTGGTGGTTTACCGGGAATTGTAATTTTAGGTTTACCAGATTCGGCGATTCAAGAATCAAAAGAACGGGTAAAAGCAACTTTGAAAAATGCGGGTTTTGCTTTTCCCATGAGAAAGATTGTAATTAACCTCACTCCCGCAGATTTAAGGAAAGAAGGACCTGCTTTTGATTTACCTATTAGTGTGGGAATTTTAGCTGCTTCTGAACAAGTCAACCCTGATTTATTAGGGGATTTTTTATTTTTAGGTGAAGTTTCTTTAGATGGTAGTTTGCGTCCGGTTGCTGGTGTTTTACCTATTGCTGCAACTGCTGAGAAAATGGGAATTTCTGGTTTAGTTGTTCCTGCTGACAATGCTCAAGAAGCTGCCGTTGTTCAAGGATTAAATGTTTATGGTTGTCATCATATTTCTGATGTAGTTGATTTACTAAATAATCCGGGGAAATTCAAACCTGTTAAATTAAATGAAAACCCAAAGACATTAGCAGCAACATCTTTAAATTTAGCAGATTTACAAGATGTCAAAGGACAGGCTCATGCTCGTCGGGCTTTGGAAATTGCGGCGGCTGGAGGACATAATTTAATCTTTGTCGGACCGCCGGGGAGTGGTAAAACTATGTTAGCCAGACGGTTACCAGGAATTTTACCACCTTTGCAGTTTGCCGAGTCCCTAGAAGTGACTCGGATTCACTCTGTAGCGGGGTTATTAAAAAACCGCGGCTCCTTAGTGCGCGATCGCCCCTTCCGCAGTCCTCACCATTCAGCATCGGGACCTTCTCTAGTTGGAGGTGGGAGCTTTCCCCGTCCAGGAGAAATTTCTTTATCTCACCTAGGGATTCTGTTTCTGGATGAGTTAACGGAATTTAAACGGGATGTTTTAGAATTTCTGCGCCAACCCCTAGAGGATGGTTATGTGACAATTTCCCGCACCAGACAATCTGTAATGTTTCCGGCGCAGTTTACCTTAGTAGCTAGCACTAATCCCTGTCCTTGCGGTTTTTATGGCGATACCATTCAACCATGTACCTGTTCACCTAGACAACGGGAAAATTATTGGGCGAAGCTTTCGGGTCCGTTAATGGATCGCATTGACTTACAAGTGGCAGTGAATCGCTTAAAACCGGAAGAAATTACCCAAGAACCCACAGGAGAGGCTTCGGCTGCAGTTTTAGAAAGAGTCAAACAAGCGCGAGAAATCGCTAATACCCGTTTCCAAGCCGAAGCAAATCTGCGTTGTAATGCTCAAATGCAAAGTAAGCATCTGCAAAAATGGTGTAAGTTAGATGATTCTAGTCGCAGTTTATTAGAAGCAGCAATTAGAAAACTGGGGTTATCCGCCAGAGCCAGCGATCGCATCCTCAAAGTAGCGCGGACAATTGCAGATTTAGCCGCCGAAGATGAAATTAAAGCCAATCATATCGCCGAAGCAATTCAGTATCGGACTATCGACAGAATGCAGTGAAATTTTTTGCCTATTAAAGTGTAGAATATGACAGTTGTATTCTGCCGCGAACGTTGATTGAGCGTTATACTTTGCCCGAAATGGGCAACCTGTGGACTGAATCTTACAAATTAAAAACCTGGCTACAGGTAGAGATTGCAGTTTGTGAAGCCCAAGCTGAACTGGGTTATATCCCTGCTCAGGCAGTGGAGGAAATTAAAGCTAAGGCGAATTTTGACCCGAAGCGAGTGTTAGAAATTGAAGCTGAAGTCCGTCATGATGTCATTGCCTTTTTAACTAATGTCAATGAATATGTAGGTGATGCGGGACGCTATATTCATCTAGGGTTAACTAGCTCCGATGTCTTAGACACAGCTTTAGGACTGCAATTAGTTGCTAGCCTGGATGTAATATCCCAACATCTGGAAAATTTGATTCAGGCAATTCGCCAAAAGGCGCGAGAACACCGTAATACAGTCATGATTGGCCGTTCCCACGGGATTCACGCCGAACCCATGACCTTTGGTTTTAAGTTAGCTGGATGGTTAGCAGAAGTGCTGCGCCATCAAGAAAGGCTCAAAGTCCTACGGGAAACCATCGCCGTGGGTAAAATTTCCGGTGCGGTGGGAACCTATGCTAATATTGAACCACGGGTGGAAGCTATCGCTTGTCAAAAACTGGGACTCAAAGCTGATACAGCCTCGACACAAGTTATTTCTCGCGATCGCCATGCCGACTACGTGCAACAATTGGCCTTAGTTGCTGCATCCATTGAACGCTTTGCCGTAGAAATTCGCAACCTCCAAAAAACAGACGTTTTAGAAGTTGAAGAATTTTTCGCCAAAGGTCAAAAAGGCTCCTCAGCAATGCCTCACAAACGCAACCCCATCCGTTCCGAAAGGCTAACAGGAATGGCGCGCCTAGTCAGAAGTCATGCGGGAGCAGCCCTAGAAAACGTCGCCTTGTGGCATGAACGGGACATTTCCCATAGTTCGGTAGAACGGGTGATTTTACCAGATGCTTGCATTTTAACACACTTTATGCTAGTTGAAATCACAGAACTGGTAAAAAACCTGCTAGTCTATCCAGAAAACATGGCGCGGAACCTCAACTGTTACGGCGGTGTGGTGTTTAGCCAAAAAGTCCTACTAGCCTTGATAGACAAAGGACTAAAACGAGAAGAAGCCTATGGGATTGTCCAAGAAAGCGCCCATGCTGCTTGGAACAAACCAGAAGGAAACTTCCACGACCTCATCACTCAAGACCCCCGTGTAACTCAAAAGTTATCACCCGCAGAAATTGCTACCTGTTTTGACCCACAACAACACCTGCGGCATTTAGATCAAGTTTACCAAAGACTAGACATTTAGAAACAAGTAGGCACAGACCACCACCAGAGCAAAGAGAAAGGGACAATCAAAAGTTTTCCTTCTCTTTGTTCCCTGGTGCGGTTCCCAAAAAAAAAGATAAAATCCAGAATCAATACACCTCAACTCTAGCCAAACCATAGGGAACCTCGCGAGCAAAGCCCACATGGTCACCAGAAACTTGATAGTGGAACACTCCCTGGGGTGTCGGTACAAATCCTAAATCCCTGATAGCAATTTCTATGTTAGTTCCCGAAGCCACAGGTTGAGCAAAATTGATTTTCAAGCTGTCCTCTTCCCTAGAAACCTCTGCATCAATAGTTGCACCCGACTCATCAGTGACCTGAATATTATCACCAATATCCATAAGTTCCGACGGACGAATAGTAACGCTAGATAAAGGTTGTTCACCAGTATACAGACTAATGTAATGCCTATCAGTTAAACCAGTAGTACCGCTAATCCGAGGAGCATTCTGATCATACTCGATTTCTTGACCCTGAGCTATAGCCGGAACACCCATAGATGCGATCGCTAAACTTAAAGTCCATAAGCAAATCAATTTTTTCATCATCCAACTCCAATAAATAGAATTGTTCAGAATCAATCAACCTCACAGAAGACAGATCCCAAAAACATTCATCTGTGGTTAATTAATTCCGACAATTTGTGGAGACAAAAGAACTCAGTCATCTGAGAACCTGTTAAATTTCAAGTTACAAAACTTAAAAATAGATTACGTCTTACCAACGGGATATTTAGTGCGCAGTTATCATCTGAAAGTATGATTTTAATAGAAGCGGGGGCGTAAAGTGCTACGTCCCCATAGAGAGAATTACTATCACTGCAAAAGGCCAATCAGATGTAGCAAACCATGGCCAGTAACTAGCTCAATCATTAAAGCAATAAAACCAAGCATAGCAATACGACCATTCCAGACCTCGGCGCTGGTAGTCATACCCCATTCCCAGTTCTCCTGGGGATACATTTTCACCTTTTTCTTCATTTGTGCAGCTTGGGAAAGCTTGAAACTGGGCTTTTCCACGGACTCAATTACCAGTTCCGCCAGTGCTTGAATAAATACCGGATGAGTATTAGGAGCTGCAGCACGACGGAAGTTATGGATTCCTACATCTTCGGCTATTTCCCGATATTCAATATCAATTTCTTGGAGAGTCTCAATGTGTTCTGAGACAAAACTGATCGGTACAACAACCAAATCTTTTACACCTTGTGCGCCAAGTTGTTGCAGCGCATCTTCAGTATAAGGCTGGAGCCATTCTACCGGACCGACACGACTTTGGTAAGCTAATGTATAAAGATTGGGTCGATTGAGAGTCTGCATAATTAGAGCAGTACATTCCTCGATTTCTTGCTCATAGGGGTCTCCTGCTTCTTCAACATAGCTTTTCGGCACACCATGAGCGCTGAAAAAGATATGAGCCTCATCGGGGTTGGGACATTGGTCTAGTTCTTGGGCGATGAGTTCGGCCATCACCCGGAGATAGCTGGGTTGTTTGTACCAAGAGGGAATGACAGTATAGTCCCTGGGCTGAAGTTCTGGCTGTTCTCGCCAAAGTTTTTCTAACAGCCGAAAACTAGAACCACTCGTACTAATAGAAAATTGTGGGTAAAGTGGTAGAATTACTAGCTGTTCAATTTTATCTTGAGCAATTTGGGCGATCGCCTCCTCTGTGTAAGGATGCCAATAACGCATTCCTACATAGATATTCACTTCTTGTCCCAAATCACCCAACTTTTGTTTGAGAGCTTCTCCTTGAGCCTCCGTGATTCGCCGCAGTGGGGAACCGCCACCAATTTGCTTATAATTAGCTTGAGATGTTTTGGTGCGCCGTGAGGCAATAAACCAAGCTAGGGGTTTTTGCAGCCAGCGAAACGGTAGGCGAATAATTTCTGGGTCGGAAAACAGGTTATACAAAAACGGCCCGACATCCTCTAACTTATCAGGTCCACCGAGATTGAGTAATAAAACGCCTACACGACTCATAGCAGTTATTTTCCCCCAATCCTTTCAGATTTTGTACTAATGTTAACAATTATATCTTTATTAAATATAAAGCTTTCTAGTCAACAAAGATAGAATATCAACAATCTTAAAACATTGGTGTCAACTATATCAACGGTTTGACAATGCCATGCCTCAAACAGCTTGCAGTGCGCCGTCATTAGTGGAGACTACCCTAATGGTTAAAAAGTGCAGTTTTTGATAATTAGTTTACATAACTTCACATATTGCCATGTAGGTTAAAAATAACGCTGTAATAGACCAATTAACACTTCTGGGGTTTCTAGATGGGGTAATACTCCTGTGTCGGCGATCGCATAAAAATCACCAATTGCGGCTGTATTGAGACTAGCTAAACGTCGCCCTAACTTAATGCTAGTAAATTGTGCCGCCTCTCCCCAAAACATCACCGTGGGAATTTGCAGTTGCTGGATGTACAAACTCAAATCAAAATAGAGGTCTCCCCGTAAAAACGCCAAAGCCGAAAACTGAGCATTAGGCTGTTGTGCTGAAGTTAAATAAGCGGCCACAATTTCTCGAGAAACCCGCTGTGGTTTAGCAAACAGAAAATTTTGCAAAAAATTTCTCACAGCAATTTCATTTTCAGCCCCCAGAGTATAAATGAAATTATCCAATAAGGGGGCATTAATAATTGCTAATGGTAACCTACGTCCACTCCCCTGGCCAAAGTCATCAAACCCAGATGGACACACCAAAAACAAGCTTTGAAATAAATCAGGATGGCTAATAGCCAGACGAATAGTCAAAGCCGCCGTCAAAGAAGAAGCCACCACCGTTACTGGTTGGCGACAAGTTTGGCGGATAAACTCGTTAATAGTAGTCAAATAATCCCTAATTTGATAATTCCGCACTGGATGAGCAGAAGCACCCCAACCAATTAAATCAGGTGCCAAGACTCGGTGGGTAGCTGCAAAAGCCGGGTAAACCTTAGACCACTCATAAGCAGAAGCGCCACCGCCAAAATTATGCAGAAACAGTAAAGGTGGTAAATCTTCACTATCAGCATTTAACCAGGGTGCATTGGTCTGAGTATAGTAAACCATAGCCCCGAGGGATGTATTAATCACTTTCTCCCCAAAGCCGGGAGGTTGAAACTGTAGCATGATCAATTTTTTCCAGTCAAATGAACCAGTGTATCGAGTTGCTCACCACGAATTTGATAAGCTGTACCAAAACCAATCACAAAACGACCAGCACTAGGAGTTAAGCGAAAAATCCGAAAATCAGGTAAACTGCGGAAAACTGCAATTAATTCTCCAAAACGTGCTTGAAATTCAGCCACAACCTGGTTCCAAGCCTCAGTTTCACGCTCCATCAAAGTAGCAGTACAATCAAAACTCAAACGGCGACGGGCAAAAATTTGGTCACATTTAGATTCATCTTCAATAAATAACACACTCACATGAGGATTCACATGGAGATTTTGGGTGTGGGTGGATAGACCACTCACATAGATATAAATATTTTTAGCTTCATCCATCACAAAAGGCGCATAACTGGCGTTAGGTATTCCTTCGGCGCTAACAGTACCAATGATTATACTTTCGACTGTTTGGGGAAAAGTTTCATACTCAGCTTGAGCTTTTTCAATTTGGCTCATAAATTAACGTTTAACCTAAGTTCCAGAGCGATCGCATTTATTGTACTGGCTATCTAGCCATGTGAGCTGAATACACGGTGATAACTGTTTTCACCTCACCCGCAGCTAAGGGTGGGGGCTGGTGATGGTTCGGTTATTATATATGTATGTAACAGTAAAAATTATGAGGACGCGATTGTGGCTGACAAAAATCGTTCTCAATGGGACTTAGGGAGGTTTATTGACACCCTAACCTATTTCGAGGTGTTTCCTTTGCTTAACTGGGTACAGCAGTTAATTAAGGGTCGTCCTAGTGATCATGGAAATCTACCCAATGGAGGAACAAATGTGGGTGTAATACTGGTAGCAGGTGCCACAGGTGGAGTGGGTAAACGAGTGGTGTCGCGACTCTTAGCAGCAGGTCATCAAGTCCGCGCCCTTGTACGGGATATTGACAGAGCCAGGTCAATACTTGGTAATGATGTTGACTTAGTAGCTGCGGACATCACTAAACCGGAAACTTTAAACCCTATGGTGATGGCTAACGTCAAAGCCCTAATTTGTTGTACTGCAGTCCGTGTGCAACCAGTGGAAGGGGACACACCCGATAGAGCCAAATATAATCAGGGTATAAAATTTTATATGCCTGAGATTGTGGGTGATACTCCCGAAAATGTGGAATATCAAGGCGTGAAAAACCTGGTAACAGCTGCGGCTCAATATCTCCCCCCAGGTAATGAAAGACTCATCTTTGATTTTACTCACCCCTCGGCTGAATTAAAGACTATTTGGGGGGCAGTGGATGATGTGGTTATGGGTGGTGTGAGTGCCAGTAATATGCAACTGTTGGAAAATACAGCGGTGTTTGCTGGGAATGTTTCCACGGCTAACTCTGGGGGGTTTGCTTCGGTGAGAACCAAGAATTTTCAACCTCCCTTTGATTTATCTGGTTACGAAGGTGTAGAATTACGTGTCAAGGGTGACGGTCAACGTTATAAACTCTTTTTAAGAACAGATACTAAATGGGATGGTGTTGGTTACAGTTATTCCTTTGATACTGTAGATAATACTTGGATAAATATTCGTGTTGCTTTTAAAGATTTAGTTCCCGTCTTTCGCGCTAAGGTGCTGCAAGACTGTCCGCCTATTGATACTGGTAGAGTCGCCTCATTTCAACTGATGTTGAGTAAGTTTGAATATGATGGCGCTTTAAATCCCAAGTTCTCCGCTGGTGGTTTTGCTTTACACATTGAATATATCAAAGCATACGGCGCGGAGACTTTACCCCAGTTTGTCCTGGTTAGTTCCGCTGGTGTGACTCGTCCAGGAAGACCGGGAATTAATTTAGATGAAGAACCCCCAGCAGTCAGATTAAATGACCAGTTGGGAGGAATTTTAACATGGAAGCTGAAGGGGGAAGATAGTTTAAGAGCTAGTGGTATTCCCTATACGATTATTAGACCTTGCGCTTTAACTGAGGAAGTGGGGGGTAAGGAGTTAATCTTGGAGCAGGGTGATAATATTAGAGGTAAAATTAGCCGCGATGATGTGGCGGAGCTTTGTGTGCGATCGCTAGAGCAATCAAAGGCGCGTAATATCACCTTAGAGGTGAAATCAGGAGAAAATACTGCTAATGATATGAATTGGCAACAGCTATTTTCTCATTTACAGCCGGATTGATCAATGCACCGAGGAGACACAGACAAAGGAGGTTAGTTATAACAATTAGCGGTAACAAGTCCATTTATCTATCGCCCAGAACTCTCAATATTCTCGGCACAAATAAGACTCATTACCGCGCTGCTTTGGTTAGCTATCCTAGCAAACTTGAGAAAGCAAGACCAATTAGGCTTTAACCTTCAACAGTCAACTTGCCAACCATACCAGCACCACGGTGAGGTTCGCAATAGAAGGTGTACACCCCAGCAGGTGCGTCTGCGGGAATTGTGGTGGTTTGGCGTTGACCAGGACTCATCAGTAATTGCTTGTGAGACAACCCTTTAGCCAAGTCAGCACTCTTAGCAGGGTTTTGGGCTGGGTCGAAGACAACGTTATGGGGAGGAACTTTGTTGTTTACCCACTCAATAGTGTCGCCTGCTTTAACTTTCAGTTCTTTAGGTTCAAAGGCGAGCATTCCTTTGTCGCTACCTAGTTTGACCTGGAAGGTTTCAGCTGAAGCGCTGGGTGTGAAAATGACGAAGCTGCTAACAACTAAAAGAACTGTCAACACCGATAAAGTCAAACGTCGCCAGCTTGCAGCAAATAATTTCATGGCTTTCTCCTAACTATAGTTTTTATTTCCCTTTCCCATTTTAAATAAAATTAACGCCAAAATATGACAATCTGTCGTAGATAAAATTTTTTTTTTACAATTGGCGCTAAATCATGAGCATATCTTGTGTAATTACAGAGAATTACCCGGAGTCTTTACACTCAATAGTTTATGCCTAGATTGACGATTTTCACAGCAGGTTTTGCCAATTTTGATGTAGGGACAAAATAAATTAATTGTCCCTACATAAACTCCATCCGAAAGGTTTGACCAAGAAATTAGACAGGCTTTTGACTTGATGTGTACTCAGTACCCGGCTAAAAGTTATCTCTTGGGAATTTAGTAATAAATCTTACCGCCTCCCCACTTATCACCAACTATCTTTGGTTGTAGCAGAATATGACCAGCGATCGCCACTAAGTCATCTTCGGTGAGATTTCTCATTTCTGTGAAAATATCCGCACTCTTGAGGCTGGGGTGTAACTCAGAAATTTCCTCTTCTCCATCATAGGTAGTGGGATTTTTCATATAGTCCACCAATCCCTCAATATTATCCCGCTTTGGTGTTGCCAGTGCCAGAGCTTCAGGTTCTAGTCCCACATTTTGGTTAGTCTTGGTAACACCCCCAGCATGACATTGGGCGCAAGCGTATTGAAATAAGCGTTTACCTTCTTTTACTTGTTTAAGGCTCAGTACAACCTGGTCACCCTGGTCATTTAATTTCACTGTTCTAATAGCTTCGTCCAGTTCCAATGCTGTGGCGCCACCGACCGCCAACTGAAACGTCAGCAAAATGGTAACAACAACACCAATTAGTCTTTTAAACATGTTTCCCCTCAAAGATGATAACGCTCAACACAGCTAATAAAGCGATGCTCAATCTCCATCTTGCCATTAGCTCAAGCCCGAAATAGCCCTTGACGTGACCACCCTTCGTGATGTGGGAAGTAATTCCCCTTTTGGCTTTTCTCGGCAATTTCCAGGTTATACAGAGAAAACACTCTTGCTACAGGACGACTGTAGTCTGTTGCTATCTCTGCGGTCAGTAGGTTTGCAAAACCCATAATAGTGATTAGCACAACAGATAGAGATTGAGTCGCTCTAATACCAATATCATGTTCAGAGTCCAATTTGTTGCCTAAAATCTGGTTATAGTTGACTTGGGATCAAAGGCTCATAAGTCAATATCAACTTCATATTATTTAATATTCCCATCAACCTTTTCCCCCGGTAAATGTCGCACCTTGAATAAAGTAGCGGTTAAAAAAACCATAAATCCCCAAAGCCGGTAAAGTGAAGACCATAGAAGCAGCCATAATGTAATTCCAATAGCTGATATATTGACCTTTGAAGCTGTTGAGTCCCAACGGGAGAGTAAACATTTCTGGGTCAAACAAGATGACAATGGGGAGTAAAAAATTATTCCAACTACTCATAAACACAAAAACCGCCTGTGCTGCTAATGCAGGCTTTGCGAGGGGTAAGACAATGTGGCGAAAAATTCCCCAGGTATTTAAACCATCTAATTGACCTGCTTCTTCTAATTCTTGAGGAAAATTTCCAAAAAACTGCCGCATCATAAAAATGAATGTAGCGTTGACCATGGCGGGAACAATCATACCCTGGTACGAATTTAACCAGCCAATAGCTTTCAAAATTAAGAATGTGGGAATCAAGGTAATTTGTGTCGGTACTGCTAACAGTGCCAAAATTAAGAAGAACCAGAAGCGGTTACCCGCAAAACTTAGCCTGGCTAAAGCATACCCCGCCATGGAGTTGAAGAGCAAATTTAAGCCCGTGACACTCACAGCAATAAACACACTATTAAAAAACCAACGCCAAAACAGCGGTTCTTGCACAAATATCTGTCGGTAATTATCGAAAGTAAAATTTCTGGGCAAAAAATTTAACTCACCACTGATAATCTCTGATAGCGGTTTAAATGATGCTGACAGCGCCCACAGGAAAGGAACCAAGGTAATTACTGCATAGAGGGTCAGCACCAGGTATAACAGTACTTTCAGCCCAGGTAAGCGCCTAATATTACTCATGTCCTTTCCCCTCCAAAAATCCGTTGCTGCATCAAAGTCACAGCAATAATGATCACTGCCAGCAGAAAAGCCATGGCCGCAGCATAACCCATCTGTAGATTGCGGAAGACAGCCTGGTAAATTAGTAGTACCATAGTCAAAGTGGCATTATTAGGGCCACCACTACCAGCAGAAAAAATATAAGACTGGTCAAAAAGCTGAAAAGTCCCAATGATGCCAATAGCCACCACAAAAAAAGTTACAGGTTTGAGCAAAGGAATGGTAATATAAATAAACTGTTGCCATAAATTGGCTCCATCGAGTTCTGCCGCTTCATAGAGTTTTTGGGGTATATCCTGCAAAGCAGCCAAATAAATCACCATATAAAATGGTGCAGTTGACCAAATATTCATGATCATAATCCCTTTGAGGGCTACATCTGGGTCACCCAACCAGTTATAAGTAGGTAACCCCGCGAAAGCCAGAACATGATTTAATAGCCCATCGGTGTTATAAATCCACATGAATATCAGAGTTAGCACCGCAGAGGATGTGACAGTGGGTAAAAAGAATAAGATACGCCAAGAGTTTTGACCCCGAATACCAGAATTGAGGGTTACCGCCAGCAATAAAGCTAAAATGGTTTGAGATGGTACCACAATGGCCACATATTCTGCGGTATTTCTCAAAGCAATTCCTACCCGGTCATCTGCAACTAAGCGGGTGAAATTGCGAAAGCCAATGAAATCGTACTCAATACCCCCTAGCAGTTGCACTTTGTGCAGGGAAAGAAACACCGCGTAAAAGATGGGGAGGATGACAAAACACCCTAAAACCAATATAGTGGGCATCATAAAGATGTAGCCAGTTAGGGTTTCGGTAAGATTCCATCTGCGATTGATTCGCCGCCAATTCATTTCAAACACAATTAAACCTCCGCCTCTAGTAGTCACCCGGTTGTAGGGATGGGGCGCATGCTGTTGATCCTAGCGCTGGGAAGTTAAACAAAGGATATACAGCTACAACAGAAATTGAGAGCGTAGGGGAATGTGATCAATAGTCTCTTAATCAGTTCAACATATAACCATGGTATGATTTATTTCAAAAGAGCTTGAAAGGATGAGTACTTGCCATGAGTGACGATTATGCAAATAATACCAGTACCACAGGCTACTTAGCAGTTGGGGGGTCTACTACGGGAAGACTGGAAGTTAGAGGCGATCGCGACTGGTTTGCCATTGATCTGGAGGCCGGGGCAGAGTACCGATTTAATCTCAATGGTAACACCCTGAGTGATACCTATTTACGTCTGTTGGACAGCAACGGTAACCTCATCGCCGAAAATGACGATGCCAACTCTACCCTGAATTCTGCCATTGTTTTCACTGCCGATAGCTCAGGCAGATTCTATCTCTCGGCTGGTGCTTATGGAGACTCCGGTAGAGGCACTTATACCCTCTTTTCTACGCTCCTATCTGCTGCTCCCGTTGACGATTATGCAGATAATACCGGTACCACTGGCTACTTAGCAGTGGGGGGGTCTACTACGGGTAACCTGGAAGTCAGAGGCGATCGCGACTGGTTTGCCATTGATCTGGAGGCCGGGGCAGAGTACCGATTTAATCTCAATGGTAACACCCTGAGTGATACCTATTTACGTCTGTTGGACAGCAACGGTAACCTCATCGCCCAAAATGACGATGCCAACAACTCTACCCTGAATTCTGCCATTGTTTTGACGGCGAATAGCTCAGGAAGATTCTATCTCTCGGCTGGTGCTTACAATGATAGCTACTCAGGCACCTACATCCTCTCTTCCACCCTCCTATCTCTGGTTCCACAACCCGAGCCTCAACCCGAGCCTCAACCCGAACCACAACCAGAGCCAGAACCCGAACCTCAACCCGAACCTCAACCCGAACCTCAAGATCCCGGTGAAACCATCGATTCTGCGTTAGATTTAGGCAATCTTAACGCAGATGGTATCTTGCAAACTAGTGATAGTGTTGGCAATGGTGACCCTCGTGACTTCTATCGCTTTCAGGTTGACACATCACTGTATGTAGTAATTCGCCTGACAGACCTCAGCAGTGACATTGATATTGTTCTCCGTAATAGCAGTGGTACTGCAATGATCCGTTCCGAAAACGGACGGACGAGTGATGAGGTGATTTCGTCTACCCTCAATCCTGGTACTTACTACTTAGAGGTATATCCTTATAGTGGTAGCAGCAGCTACAACCTGGAACTTACAGCCAGCATTCCTCCCCAATTACCAGATAATTACAGTGCTATCACTGGTTACGGTGAAACCAGAGTTGATTTGGCTTTAGGGGAATTACTGGGTATCAATTTACCAAGCGTCCCTTCATTGGGAGGTAACAGTTGGGGTCTTGATCGGATTGGTGCGCCTGAAGCATGGGCTATGGGCTACACAGGAGAAGGTAGAGTTGTAGCTGTCTTAGATACTGGTGTGGACTGGAGTCACCCATCCCTGAGAAATAACATCTGGAGTAATACAAGAGAAATTTCCGGGAATGGTATTGATGATGACGGTAACGGCTATATCGATGATGTCCGGGGTTGGGACTTTGCTTATAACGACAACAACCCCAATGATGTAGATGGTCACGGCACTCATGTAGCTGGTATCGTTGCTAGTGTAGCCCCGGATGTCTTAATTATGCCTGTGAAGGTACTTGGTGACGATGGATCGGGTTCTACTACAAATATTGCGGCTGGCATTCGCTATGCCGCAGATAACGGTGCTAATGTGATTAATATGTCCCTCGGTGGTGGTGGGGTGAGTACAGAAATCAATAATGCCATTGATTATGCCACTGCTAGAGGTACATTAGTTGTTATGGCTGCTGGCAATGCAGGCGGGGCTAGCCCGGAGCAGCCCGGGGCTTACGCAGCAGAACATGGATTAGTAGTAGGTGCAATAGATAGCAACGGTAACATCGCCAGTTTCTCTAACCGTGCTGGCAGTGCGCCCCAGGATTATAACGGTGATGGACTGGCATTTCCCAGCTATGTTACAGCAGCAGGGGTGAATGTTTATTCTACAATTCCTGGTGGTCGCTTCGCCAGGTACAGCGGGACTTCTATGGCAGCGCCCCATGTTGCTGGTGCTGCAGCAATTGTCATGGGAGCCGCACCTAGTCTATCTCCTAGAGGGGTAGCCGATATCATTACCGGAACTGCGGTGCCTGGAGGTAGTAATTTCGCATCCCTCCAACAAGAACCTACAAGTCTCCAGACTGCGGGGAAAGAAGAGACCTTTTACGCCTGGGTTTGACCAGAAAACGAGACCTGAGCCAATGGCTTTTAGACATGGGGATCAGTCGATAGCGACTTTAGTCGCATTAGAACGATTGACTGGCTTTAGCCACAGTGGTATAATGGTCTAAGCGAGTAAGAATAACCATCTACGTGATGATTCATCCTAGTGCGGAGAAATCCCGGCAACAGACATATCCAACTTGATTTGGAATAGTTAAAGGGCAAATAATGGCAGGATGTTGAGCGTACCTAACTGGCATTGCGATGGACTCACCAAAGCAAAAAAAATAAAACTAAGCGCAATTGCATTACCTTTTGTACTGGTAGTTGTTTTGAGCGTGTAGGGTGTTTTTGCCAGCACCATTGAAGGTCAGTTTGGTGAATCTTCAAGAATCCCCCGGCTTTAGACCTGGGGAGTGTCAAGCGTTTTCAGACATCCTCTAAGAAGGGGATCATTAATTCAACTACTAGGGGCGGGTGTACTAATATGCTGGTTAATAATCAATGATACCTGTCATATAGGTGGCGTAGCCATACCCGCTTCTACCTAGCAGAACTGGAGGTTATTTATAATTGTCAGAAAATGATATAATCAAATTATAATTGTTCTTTAATTGCCTCAAATATCCAATTAGGAATATAGTGTTCTGTTGTGTAAATGTAATTATATTTCTGCTCTATTTCTTCCCAGTTAATTGTGGTATTAGATAATATTTCCTCAGTGAAAATATCTAAAGCTCTACCAGATAAACCTCTTTCTAAGCATTTTTTCATCAATAACCAACTTTCCTCAATTTCTCCAATACATTCAAAGGGTGTATGTTCTGTTAAGCCTAGCATTGCTCGGAAAGTAGGAGTTAACTCTACATCATCAAATAAATTTCCTTGAAAAACCTGGTTAACAACATCTAGGCGAGAAAATGCCATCAAACCCAACCAGACATAAGCACATTTAGGACATTTCTTACACCAAGGCTTTTTGACGTTACAGGAATGAATTTTGGAGACAAATTCTGGGTATTTACTAAAGTTACGAAAAATGCGAAAGTCATAAATGGGTTGTAGAATACTGAAATATTTAAAGTTGCTTAATAAGTTATCCCTGATATATTTATCTAATATGTATTCGGCTTCTACACCTTTGCCCCACTGATGATTAACTTCCCTGTTTATTTCATGCCAAAATAAGTTACCATGATTGGCGCTTTTTTCATGGGCTAAACATAGATAATTATATCCTTGATCTAACATGAGAATCAAAGATAAAAAAATAGAGATGGGTGTTTCTGGAGCAATAATACCGGAGTTTCCCGGTAAATATAATTTTAAAAAGGGAAATTCAGTAAAATCATCGTAAATAGATATTTGATGCTTTTGGGTTGGATGAACACATTCTAATACTTGGGAAATCAGTTCATGCTGAACATCTGCTTTGCCATAAGTGCTATGGGAATATTGCATAGAAGCAAAAGGAATACCTCCCACTTCTAACATTTTCATAGCTAAAATACTGTCTTTACCACCTCCGCAACCAGTGAGGACAGTTTGATCATTACCTAAAATTCGAGCAGGTTGATGTACTCCTAAGTCTTGGGAATAAATAATATCTGGTTGTTGATAATCGGTGACCTTATTCTCATACCAATGTTGTGCAAATACACCTTGATATATCTTCACAAACAAATCTAAGGCATTAGGTTCTAGATATTCAGCAACGACAGAAATATCATAGTATTGAGGAAATAATGAGCATAACTTCATTCCCTCAAACAGAGCAATATGAGCAACTACCCGCTTTATAAAAAATTGAGAGTATGTTTCTATCAGTTTAGAGAAATATACTTCATGATAGAAAATTTTAGTAGAAAATTGAAACTGATCTACAGTATAGGTAAGGTTTAAATGGTGTTCATGTATAGTAAAGTCAGCAATTTTAACTGTGTTAATGATGTGATCTGATTGATGAACTACCATCCCCATGTACCTGCACCACCTTTAAATGGTCCAACAATATCTGCAGTGATCCATCCTCCGTAGAAATCACCAGATTGGGGCACTACTAGCTCGTCATTCACATAACAAGCATCCATTAAAGCTGCTATAAAGCCATAGTATTCCCGGATAGGAATAAAATTAGGAGTGGGGTCAAAGTACCTCCAAGCTGCATAGTGAATATATTGATTACCAATGCTGATATCGTAGTATTGATATGCCCCTTTCCATTCGCACAAATTCTTTTTGGGTGTTTCAATTAAATGTTCTAGCTTAATGTCTTCAGGGGGAAAGTAATAAGTGGGAGGATGACTAGTTTCTAATACTCTTTTCCCTCTGCGGGTATCTGCTAAGATAATACCACCACAAATGACTTTGAGGTGTTTATCAGTATCTTGTAAAACTGCGGGACGTGGATAGTCCCAAACTGATTCTTGTCCAGGTTTTGGGGGAGTGGGCTGTGGTCTCATTGGGATTGTTCTCCTAGGTTGGTTGAGTTTGTGGCAATTGTGCTAATGACTTCACTATTTAGCAGTGGCCATTTTTGTCAGTCCTCCATGATAGTTGATCAATTTAGATTCTGCCTTACCAATTTGAGCTAATCGGAATTGCCAGTCCGATATATCTTCATAGCCAATTTGGTGTGTATCACAACTGGGAGTCCAAAAACCACCAATTATAGATGGATCATCAAAGCGCAACAGTCCTGATGTCCGGATATTTTCTCCTTGGGGTGTTCCTGGTATGGGAGAGATGGCGTAGGAAGCAACTTGAAATTCTAGCTCTGGGTTAATCTCCCTGAGTTGTTGATGGAGTTCTAAAACAGCCTCTTCTAAGCGCAGTAAACTATCATGGGTATCATCGGGAAAGCCAATAATCAAACCATAAACAATTACCGGAAGTCCGCATCTGACGATCGCTCGCATCATCTCACAATGTTGTTGCCAGGGTAGCAGTTTGCTGTAAGATTCTCTGCCAAATACTGGGCGTTCTGCAGGAATATAACCGAGAAAACCGCCAACTTTCCCATCCCATCCCCACAGTGCTTCTATCAGTTCTTCATCGGGTGTCAGGTCTGTGTGATCATAGTTGCGTCCTTTTCCCAATGTGGCTTTTCTTAGTTCTAAACCATTAGGCCACAGAAGTGGCATACCCATTTCTCTGGCTCCTGTGGTAATTTCCAGAATCTCCTCTCGTCCCCCCGGAAACAAAATGCGACCCAAAAATTGATCAGAACCCATAACTGTACATTTTGCTCCTGCTTCTTTTTGTCGAGCAATCCATTTCAGGGTAGTTTGGGGTGACATTCGCCGATATCCTGTCCCATAGGTAGGGGTTTGGCAAAAGTCACATTTGCGATCGCAGCCAATATCAGGAAAGACTGAACCTATAGGTACCAGTTCTTCCACAAAGGGTTCTTCTGAGTATTCTTGTCCTAAGCATTGCCTAGCTACTTCTACCGATGGTAAAGCCCAGTCGTCAGGACTCATGGCTTGGGGTCGGGGGGGACAATAACTACCATCAGCTAAAATTACACCGGTCAGTTTTTCCCGGGGGGTTTTACCCAGTACATAGTCAAAAATCGGCCAGTTAGCAGCACCCGACTTATCGATTACTATGGCACTTGCACCCGCTTTGAGATAGTAATGGGGTTCAGCAATAGCATCCGAACCGCCTACTACCACTGGTTTTCCTTGACTGGCAAAATGAGCGATCGCCATACAGGTGACTTGACGCTCTTGAGTATAATTAACAGTTACCCCCCAAGCATCATAAGCTGAGGGATCTATATCATAAATCCTCTGACCTACGTAGGCTTTTGTTAAGTTCATATCCTTCCAAGTCACTTCTCCAAAGGGTTCTCTGCGATCGCCATCTTTGAGGTTGACAAGTTGAGCATCAAAACCACCGGCTTGTAGGTCTGCCATTAATACCTGTTTACTCAGCAAGGTATTACGTCTATATAATGCTGTCCAATTATTGCCATCCGGATCATATAATCCTAATGCGGGTACTTCTACTAACCCGATAGTGGGAATTCTTAATGCCATATAAATCTCCTTAAATAGACACAATACTAAGGTTTTGATTTAGATTTAAGAGATCGTAGCTGCCAAGAGATTCTCAAATGTATCTGATCGATTTAAATGCCTTTGCAGATTATCATGATCTCTGACATGGGCAGGAATTTCCAAAACAAATCTTAATTTAAAGCAGTTTAAAGGAGTATTTCCTACAACCTATCCGACTCATGAAAAATCTGGTATTCTCTCCTTGATGTTGAGTTATTGCAACAGCCAAGGATGTGAGGATCAAAACAGATAATACAACCAATATAAATGGATAGTTTCAACCCTTTTCCCTGTTTCCTGCTTCCTCCCATAATTCATCAATCAAAAAACACGAAAGTTCCCCAGCCTCAAGGGTGGATTACATAAGTTTGAGTTATATAGCAATCCTAAATGATTCATGAACAATTTCTGTTCCCTGTTCCCTGTTCGGTGTGTTCCCTTTCCTCACTCATAATTTCTCAAGTCAAATAGGATGACTATATTTGAGTTATCAATTATTGGCTGGTACGAATTTGTGCATTAGCGGCATTTTGTGCGCGGAGCATAGCTGAACTTAAAGGTTGTTGACCAAGTAAAGCACTAATAAACTGATTATCAAAATTATTAGATATAGCAGCCGGATATTGACCTAACTGCCAAGTCGTTGCATAATCTATACCAGCCACCAAAGGCGATCGCAAAGGGTCTTGATCATAACCCAACCTTGCTGCTACTGATGTGCGCGTAGGCAATGCAAACCCCGTCCCCGTCCATTGTGCCATTCCTTCCTTCCCGGTGAGAAAAGAAATCAACTCCCAAGCGGCGGCTTTATGCTGTGACTGCTTATTCATCACATAGGCCACAGTAAACACCATCGTACCCTTTTTATCATTAATAGTAGGTATTTCCGCAGTGGCAAACTCCAACTGAGGAAAAGTCGTTTCTAAATAAGGAATAGCCCAATTACCTTCAATGACCATTGCGACCCGGTTTTGACCAAACATTTCCGTACCTGAGTTAGTACCCACATCAGTAGCTTGGGCTGAAGTACCATCTTTTTGATACTGGTCTACCACCAACTGCAATCCCCGCACAGCTTCAGGACTAGCAAAAGCAGCATAACCATTCTCATCAACAACCCTTCCCCCAAAAGCAGCAATTTTGTAAGCTTGATAACTCAACTGTGGGGTAACACCAAAACCGTATCTGTTCAACTTACCCGTCAACTGCTCGGAGTAGGTGCGTAATTCATCCCAAGTAGTGGGGGGACTGCTCAAACCTGCGGCTGCAAAGGCTTTTTTATTATAAAAAAGTGCCAGGGTAGAATAATCCTTGGGAAGACCATAAATATCATCTTTATACTTAAAATTATCCAGCAAGCTCTCTTCAAAGTCCTCTAGGTCAAATTCGGGGGTAATGTAAGAATTTAACGGTTCTAGGACATTTTGGCTCATAAAGAAAGGAGCTTCTAGGGATTCCAGATAGAAGACATCCGGCGCTGCTTCCCCAATTAAGCGAGTAGTGATGACATCCATGTATTGGTCAGAAATCACTTCATATCTCACCTTAATGTCTGGATGTTGTCGCTCAAATTCTTTTAGTAACTGTTTTAATAATTGTTGTTCGAGGGGATTACCCGCCCAACCGCTCAGTTTGATAGTGACAGCGGTAGTTGGTGGCTTTAGTAGTGGTAAATTTGGGTAAGTAATCACAACCAAAGCGATCGCCAGCACTAGCGCCAAAAATTTCACCCAGCTTTTTCTACTCACAAACAAATACCAGCTCTTTCATCTAACTTATCTCTTCTAGCTGAGTTAATCTATCTTTAAGGAATCTGTATTTTTGTGAAAAAATAGAATATAAAGTAACAAATAATTATTCAGAAAAGTTAACTAGGGGATGTAATTTCCTCAATACATGAACTCATGCTAGGGTGTCCTACGGGTAAAAGTAAGCTATGACTTCTGCTAATTTTGAAACAGTTGCATCAGTAACTCTAGAAATCCCCCAGATTAGCTCACCGCCAACAGTAGTTTCTCCGTGTCCTCGAATTGGTAAAAATCAGATTCGCACTAGTTTAAAAGCCTCAACCCTGGATGGAGTGTTTGCAGCGATTTTTTCCCTCAGTACCGGGGGCATTTTACTGAGTAATTTTCTGGTAGAATTGGATGCCAGTCCAGTAGTGTTTGGGATGTTATCCTCAATCCCCATGCTGGTGAATCTCATACAACCCTTGGGCGCTTACTTATCGGAACGTACTACTAGCCGCTTTCAATATTCCCTACGCACCCATGGAATTGGGCGGATAATGTGGCTGATTTTATTCATAGGTATTGCGTGTTTCCACTTTGGAGGTTTAAACTCCCATCAGCTGGTAGTTTTGACCTTATCAATTGTCCTGATCAGCCATCTTTTTGGGGGACTAGGAAGCGCATCGTGGCTGAGTTGGTTAGGGATGATAGTACCGCGACAACTACGAGGTAGGTATTTTAGTATACGCAACAGCGCTGCCAGTTTGACCAATTTGCTTTGTTTACCTTTGGCCGGTTTAGCTGTATCACATTGGCGAGGGGGGACTTTACAAGGTTATGGAATAGTGCTGCTCATTGGTATTGTATTTGGGATGATTAGTTTGGGATGCCAGTACTTTAAAGTTGATGTCAATCCCAAATTACAAAATACCATCTGTAATTACCGTCAAGAAAAATTAATTAATTCAACTGTAATCACTCCCGCAGCAAACCAGCCGAACATCTGGCAAAACTCTCGCTTTTTCATATTTGTGCTTTATTTCAGCTTTTGGATGTTTGCAGTTAATCTCAGCGCTCCTTTTTTTAGCCTCTATATGCTAGACACGCTGAATTTAGATATCAGTTTAGTATCACTCTACACCAGTTTACAGGCAGGAGCGAACTTATTGATGCTGATTATATGGGGGAAATTGGCAGACAAAATTGGGAGTCGGCGGATTTTGATATTTGTGGGAATTTCGGTGGCGGTAACACCAATTTTGTGGGTAGGAATTAATACTAACTACGTTGACTTTTGGCTATGGCTGCCACTGTTACATATTTTAACCGGAGGTACTTGGGCAGGGGTTGACTTATGTAATAACAATATACAGCTAGAGATTGCACCAGTTAAAAACCAGTCTATCTATTTTGCGATCGCGGCTGCTATGGCTGGAGCCGGGGGGGCTTTAGGTACAACCATTGGCAGCTTGATCGTACAATTTACTAATTGTGGCGGCTTACTGGGATTATTTACCCTTTCTGGTGTGTTGCGCTTAATAGCACTTGTACCACTGATATTTTTGGAAGATGGAGGGAAATAGGGATTGGAGATGGATCTGGTGCATCCCCAATTCCCAATGTTCTCTTATTTAGCAGCTTAGGACTAGCTCAAGGTCATGGTTTCCCATCGCATCATCGAGTGTGTAGTAGTTGGTATGGGTTGGTGCAAAGCAATTAACTGGGCTAGGGTGTTCTTTAATTGCGTACGGGGTACGATATCATCAACAAAACCATGCTTTAACAAATCTTCTGCGGTTTGAAAATCTTCTGGTAGTTTTTCCCGCAGGGTTTGCTCAATCACTCGCCGACCTGCAAAACCAATGGTTGCTTTCGGTTCTGCAATAATAATATCTCCCAACATGGCAAAACTAGCAGTAACCCCTCCCGTGGTAGGATTCGCCAAGACGGGAATATACAGTAATTTACATTGACGGTGACGTTCCAAAGCGCCGGAGATTTTAGCCATTTGCATTAAGGAAAGCATTCCTTCTTGCATTCTGGCTCCGCCGGAGGTACAGACAATGACTACAGGGTAACGTCGCTGGGTGGCTTGCTCAATCAAGCGGGTCAGTTTTTCTCCCACCACTGAACCCATACTACCGCCCATAAAGCGGAAGTCCATCACGCCCAGGGCTATGGGTAAACCGTTGATTTGACCTAAACCGGTTTTAACTGCGTCTACTAAACCTAGTTTATCTTCCATTTCCCGCAGGCGATCACTATAGGGTTTGCGATCGCGAAATTGCAGGGGGTCTGTGGGGCGCAGATGCTCATTAATTGCTTCCCAGGTGTTGTTATCTATCAACTGGCGGATACGCTCATCGCTATCCACCCGATTATGATGTCCACATTCAACGCAGACCATCTGGTTAGCCTTCAGGTCTTTTGTATAGGTCAATACGCCACATTTGGGACACTTGTGCCACAGCCCATCAGCAATTTCCCGTTCTTGGGGTTCTAAATGGGTAGATCCTGATTTCCGTCGATTTGCAAACCAATCTAACAGAGACTTTAAACCACGTGATTCTTCGTTGTTTGCCATTTTTATCTTTTTTTTAAGTGGGTATGAGGTTGAAAACATATCAAGCCACTATGGGATATCTAGATCAAGAAGTTTCAAGTCTAGAGCGACACAATGGTGGCTCTTGTGACCTACGCTTTCAAAGTCTCCAGATTTGCTCTTGTACAAACGCAAATAACACCCCATTTTAGCTTTTGACTTTTGACTACATCTCAAATTACGCTTATAAGCAGTTCAGGCCTGATCAAAACATCTTTGGTTGTCAGCTTAACGAAAATGCTGATGCTAACACAAGCCTTATGCTCACGGGAATTTTGTAAATTGATTGCCGTAGTCACAGTCATATAAAAATCAACCCCTCAATTAGATGCCGTTTCCTCAACCCAATACTGAACCACTCGCCTTAAATAAATCATTTCCATTGCTAAGTTAACGGTGAGCATCCATAGGGTCTGGTCATCTGCTCAGTACTGAGTCTTATCCGCAGGGGAGAGACTATGGCCTAACTACTTAGACTAGAAATGCTATATAGACAAACTTATCCTAGCTAATGGTTCTGCTTGATCATAGAGAGTGATACAATTCACAATCTGATCTTAACAAAAGGTAAAAGCTGCATGGGGTAATCACCGTTACAAACAGGAGACAGAAGGGGACTGTTGACAATCCCCCTTTAGTGAAGCGGATTCGGGGGATTCTTGGTTCATACAGCCACCTCTGTCTAAACTTGTTTCCAAGTTTAGACAAGTCGGCTTTGCGCAGCTTCAGACGCACCCAGCGCCGAGACAATGATACTGGTGGCGAAGAGCATCAAAACGTCTATATATTCCTTGTCACTTTGCACACAGTACAGAAATGTTAAGACATTTTGATCGGTTATATTGGCGGGTAAAGAGTTAATCAATGAGCAATGACTAATACATATGTGATTCAATTTGACTTAATGGGACAAAACATTCTTGCGGTAAAAGTACTGGCTGCTGAGTAAAAATTACTTTACCCCGATGAGTAACGTAATTAATTGCTACTCCTGAAGGTTGTCCAGCTATTTCAGGATGTACCTCACAGTGCGTGTAGTAAATCTGCCCTGCTGCTCTGATTAAGGCTGGATCAATCAAAGGAGACTTGTTTTTGGGGGCAGTATATTTTTCTTTTTCTTGTCGTAATGCGTGCACTATCGACTATTTTATATTTACTAAATTTGTCTTTAGTCTATCTAATGGCTTGGGCAAAGGTTGCCAAAATGCCAAACTTCAACAGAAAATTATGATTTTTCCATGGCTCTCATTAATGATTCTCCCATAGCGCGGCAACCTAAAAGATTCATATTAGGAGACATAATATCACCTGTGCGATCGCCTTGGGCTAAAACTTGCAATACGGCTGCTTCTATTTTGTCTGCGGCTTGGGGCTGGTTTAAACCGTAGCGTAACATCATGGCGGCACTCAAAACCTGAGCCAGAGGGTTGGCTTTATCCTCCCCGGCGATATCGGGAGCCGAACCGTGGACTGGTTCAAATACACCAGGTCCAGAAGCACCTAAACTCGCAGATGGTAACATCCCAATACTACCGGTAAGCATGGCAGCAGCATCAGAGAGAATGTCGCCAAATAAATTCCCGGTCACAATAGTATCGAACTGCTTAGGAGCGCGTACCAGTTGCATGGCGGCGTTATCGACGTAGAGGTGAGACAACTCCACATCAGGATATTCTGTAGCCAATTTAGTCATGCGATCGCGCCACAACTGTGATACTTCTAATACATTGGCTTTATCTACTGAACAGAGTTTACCCCCTCGTTTTCGCGCTGTTTCAAAAGCTACCCGCCCAATGCGGTCAATTTCTGACTCAGTGTAGACCATGGTATTCACACCGCGTTTCTCACCGCTATCAGTAGTAAAAATCCCCTTGGGTTTACCAAAGTAAATACCACCGGTGAGCTCTCGCACCACCATAATATCTACACCTTCCACAACTTCCCGTTTTAAAGTAGAAGCGTCAACTAACTGGGGTAAAATTTGGGCCGGGCGGAGATTGGCAAATAATCCTAGTCCGGCACGCAACCCTAACAAACCTGCTTCTGGGCGTAAATTCGATGGTAGGGAATCCCACTTGTAACCACCAATCGCCGCCAGTAATACCGCATCACTGTTACGGCAAATATCTAGGGTAGCAGATGGCAGGGGTTCACCGGTAGCATCAATTGCCGCACCACCGATGAGGGCTTCGCAGAATTCAAATTGCAGATCAAATTGCTTACCGACGACTTTCAGCACGTCTACCGCTACGGCCATAATTTCGGGGCCAATGCCATCGCCGGGGAGTAGAGTAATGCGGTAGTTCTGGGACATAGTTATTTTTTCAAAGGGTAAATGCTTGCCGATTCCATATCATACTAAATTAGGTTCTCGATGGGAACTCAAAATATACAAACCTCACCCCCGCCAGGAAACAATAGTTTTTGATTACCACTTCCACATCACAGGATTGTCATCGAGATGGTCAGTAACAATGCGCCCGATGACATCGATTTGTGCTATTTCTTCCCCAGAAACTTGAATTTGTGCAGCGCCGGCGTTGTCTTGTGCTTGTTCAGGATAACGCGCCCCGGCGATCGCACTGGTTTGAGGTTGGGCAATTAACCAAGCTAATGCTAACTGCGCCAGGGTACAATCATGAAGCGCCGCTATGGGGCGCAGTTTTTCTAAGGCTTGTTGGGCGCGTTGAAAGTTTTCACCTTGAAATAAGCGATTTTTAGCACGGTTATCTGCTGGGTCAAACTGATGACCAGGGGCAAATTTTCCCGTTAACAGTCCTTGGGCCAAGGGTGAATAAGCCAAGATAGAAATATTATTTTCTATACAATAAGCCATGGCATCCTTTTCTACCTGCCGCCAAAATAAAGAATAAGGCGGTTGTAAACTATCAATCCGTCCATACTCTGAAGCTGCTGCTAATTGGTCGCGGTTAAAATTAGACACACCTATTGACCGGATTTTACCCTGTTGTTTGAGTTGGTTGAGAGCCAGCATGGTCTCCTCAATGGGGACTATCTCACTATTGAAAGAACCGGAAGGCCAGTGTATTTGATACAGGTCAATGTAATCAGTCTGGAGATTTTTTAATGAGCGATCGCAAGCTTCAATCACTAAATCATACTTGAGATGGTTGGCGAAAACTTTCGAGGCATACTCAACCCTGTGGCGGACATCAGATAAAGCTGCGGCTACAATTTGCTCAGAATGTCCTTGACCATAGACCTCAGCAGTATCAACTGTAGTGATACCAGCTTCAAAGGCGGCTCGGATGGTTTTAATGGAATCAACATCCTCAATTCCCGTCCACATGGCTTTACCGGCTTGCCAAGCCCCCATGAGGATGGGTGTAATGTAGATGTCGGATGTTCCTAGTCTGCGCTTTTCCATAATGCTTAATTGATCAATATTTCCCAATAGTTGATAATCTAAAGGTTTTTGGGGTCAATTGAATCAGAATAACGGTAGATTATTTAATTGGCAGTGACCAGAAAATTTTGCATCTGTGGAAATCCTGCAAATGCAGGTAATGTCAGCAATTCGCCCCCCTGTAGCTATGAAAACAACTGGAATATCTGCCTAAATCGTAGTTATTGCTACATACATTTACAAAAACCGTAGATAACATAGGAAAAATCTCAACCTCATAATCAGGTAAAAAAAATATTGGTTTTTCCTTACCTCCTACAGGAAGCCATTGATGACAACCCATTAGTAATAGTAGTTAAACAAGTTTGCTCTTCTAAGTAAATAAAATCGCGAATACTACCGGGATAAGTAATTATCCCACAAGACTGAGGCAGGTATTGACAAAAGCCTGCGAATATGCAAACAAGCAAAACTTAAAGGAGTTTGCTATGCAAGGTAAAATGTGCTGGTTATCTAAGTCTGGCAGCGATGGAGAGAAAATATTACATCTGCAAGCCTCACCCAATCAACCTTGGCGACCCTACACAGCTTTTCCCCAAGCAGTCCCAGATTATCAGATTCCTGGTGGTTCTAAAGGTTGGGCAACTTATCAAAAACTTCTCAAAGCCGGCTGGACTTTAGTACATACCGCCAGAGCCAATGAGTTTGTCAGTCGGGATCTAGAATTAATATCCCCAGGACAAGGAAATTAGAAAGCACTGGGAAAGCCTTGACCACGGGGGTCCGCCGCTGCTTCTAAAACTCCCTCTGGGGTGATAGTAATTGCATTAGCATTACCCCAGGAGTTACTTTCCCTAATCTTGTGTCCGCGCCGGCGTAACTCTTGCAGGGTGAGAGCATTTAAACCCCAACGTTCCACACGTAACTCATCGGGTAACCACTGGTGATGTATGCGTGGAACGGAAACAGCAGCACCTACATCCATCTGGTATTCCAACACATTGAGGATAATTTGCAGTACCTGAGTAATGATGGTGCTACCACCAGGAGTACCCACGGCCATCCTCAGACGGCCATTCTCGGTGACTATGGTGGGGGTCATGCTAGATAAGGGGGTTTTGCGTGGTGCGATCGCATTAGCTCGGTTACCCACCAAACCAAAAGCATTAGGTATTCCTGGTGCGGCCGCAAAATCATCCATCTCATTGTTGAGTAAGATCCCCGTTCCCGGTGTCACCACACCTGCACCAAAACCTAGATTAATAGTGAAGGTGAGACTAACGGCGTTATGTTGCTGATCCACAACTGTCAGATGGCTGGTTTCGGTCCATTCATTTCTAGCTAACAGGGGAGAAGGAACAAGACCTAAATTAACTGGTTTCACCTCACTTGCAGGTTTTGCCCATTCCATATCAATTTCTTGACGGCGTTTGCGGGCGTACTCTGGGCTAATCAGTTGTTCTACAGGGACTTTGATAAAATCTGGATCGCCTAAATGTTGCGACCGGTCAGCATAAGCGATTTTCATGGCTTCAACCATCAAATGCAATGCATCCGGGTGATGCCATCCTAAAGATTGTAAATCAGTGTCACCAATAATATTTAACATCTGTAATAAATGTACACCTCCTGATGAAGGTGGTGGCATGGAACAGATTTGAGCTTGACGGAAATTCCCACAAACGGGAGTCCGCCAAATTGGTTTGTAGGCTTTCAGGTCTTCTAGAGTAATTAAACCGCCATTTTCTGCCATGTCGGAGGCGATCGCCCAGGCAATATTTCCGGTGTAAAAACTGTGGGGATTACGGGCAATATCTGTTAAAGTTTTTGCCAAATCTCGCTGTACTAGCCTTTCCCCCGGTTGATAGAAATCACCATCACGGGTGAAAATTGCCCGCGCTGCTGGATGATCAAAAATCCGGTGTCTGGGTCGGTCATTAACTAGGAGATAACCAGGGGATAGGCTACGTCTGATGATAAAGCCATCTCGGGCTAGGGCGATGGCGGGTTTGACTACCTGCGCCCACGGTAATTTACCATAACGACTATGCACCTCATACATCCCGGCTACAGTTCCAGGTGTGGCTACGGCTAAGTACCCAGCTACACTTGCAGAGGGGCGTACTTTACCTTCTGCATCTAAGTACATATCTTGTGTGGCTTTCAGGGGGGCGCGTTCCCGAAAATCTAAGGCTTTGATTTGACCAGTTTCTCCGGAGTGCATTAATAAAAATCCGCCGCCACCAATTCCTGCTGAATAAGGTTCAACTACAGAAATTGCCAAGGTTGTGGCTACCGCTGCATCAATGGCGTTACCACCTTGGCGTAACATGGTAATTCCCGCGTCACTGGCTAAGGGATGGCTAGAAACTACCATTCCTTGTTTACTGCGTAGGGTTGATGCAATGGTGGCGATCGCAGCTTGGCTGTGGATGATGAGGGTACAGGAGAACAGGGCGATAGCAATAGGTTTGTATGCAGTAAAAATACTCATGGGATGAATTATTAATTAGTATCTTCGGTGTCACACATATCCCCGACTTGTGGACAAATTATATGAGATTATGCCAATTATGGAAGAAGTCGGGGATCTTACTCATGCAGGTGCGATCTGGTTGCAGCTGCGATCGCGCTATCGCATCCGGTTAAGATCATCAAATACATGATCTTCGGTGTCACACAGATCCCCGACTTCTCACATCATCAGAGATAATCTAGGATAATTTAGCTAGAAGTCGGGGATCTTACTCATGCAGTAAAAATACCCATGGGATGAGTTATTAATCAGTTATATCTAGAGTTGTTTTGATTTGCGAAACTCGCCCACCACAGTTTTAATATCTTGTAATTCCCCTTCCACGAGGTTATTTAATTGTCGTATTTCTTGCTCCGTAATTTTCCCGGTCAGTTGATTGATAGCTGCTCTTAATTGGGGATATTTCTGTAAGGTTTCTTTACGGACAATGGGCACTGCTTCATAATGTGGAAAATACTGTTTATCATCTTTAAGGACTACTAAACCTAGTCGGGATATTTGCCCATCCGTAGAATTACCCGCCACCATATCCACTTGTTTTTGAGTCAAGGATCGATAGATTAAACCTAAGTCCATAATTTGGGGAGGTCTAGCAAACTCCATACCATAGGTTTTAGCGAATCCGGGGAAACCGTCTTCCCGTTCTAAAAATTCGTAACCGAACCCACCGCGCCATTTAGGTGTATATTTAACTGCATCTGAGATGGTTTGAAGATTGTACCGTTGAGCATCTTCACCACGCACAATTATGGCATAATTATTTTCAAAACCTAGGCTGGGCATGACTTCTAAGTTAAACTTTTCTGCATAGGCCTGTGTTAACTTTTCGCTAACTAGCTTGGGGTCATGTACTACTTTCTCTTTTAAAATGGCATTAAAAGCTGTACCTGTATACTCAATATAAGCATCAATTTGTCCAGCCAGAAGCGCATTATGACAAACAAAAGTCCCACCTAAACGAGGGCGGCGAGTAACTGTTAAATCAGTGTGATCCTCAATTTGCTGGGCTAAAAGTTCCCCTAAAATATCTTGTTCAGTAAAATTCTTAGAACCAACAACAATATCACTAGTATCGCTAGAAGTAGAATTGAAATTACAACCAGCGATCGCTACCAACATCAAACAAGTTAAAACAGACAACAACAACAATCTTTTCATTTGTTCCCAAAGCCATAACCACCATAAACCATCAAAAATTTAAGTTTTAACTGTTAATTTTCTTTCTAACCAACCAATACCCCCATCAGCCAGCAGAGCAAGAATTGCCGCCGGGACAGCCCCAGCTAAAATTAATTGATTATTTACCACGGCAATTCCGCGAAAAATAAACACCCCCAAACCACCAGCACCAATAGCGGCGGCGATCGTCGCAGTACCGATAGAAATTACTGTTGCTACCCGCACACCTGCCAAAATCACCCCCATAGCCAAAGGAATTTCTACCTGTGACAATAATTGTCTATCTGTCATTCCCATACCTCTACCAGCTTCCCGAATTGCGGCATCTACTCCGGTGATACCAGTGTAAGTATTACGGATAATGGGCAAAAAGGAGTATAAAGTTAGGGCAACTATGGCGGGAATCATACCAATACCCCCAATAATCGGCACTGGAATCAGTAAACCAAATAATGCTAGGCTGGGGACGGTTTGCAAAATATTGGCAATACCGAGAACCCCCTGGCGCAGGTGAGTTTTGCGGGTGATGAGAATACCTAAGGGGATACCAATGACTGTCGCCGTGGCCATGGCAATGCTGACCATAAATAAGTGTTCTAGGGTATGTTGGAGGATTTCCGGAGCATACTTAAACAAGAAAAAGTCATTCATAAATTTTCCAGAGATTGCAGACATTTGAGAAAAGCTAGACTTTCAGGATGTACAGATCCCTTAAATTCATCCTTTGTTCCTAATAGTACTAGTTCTCCCTCAGACATTAACCCAACTCGGGAAGCCAAAACAAAGGCTTCTTGAATATCATGGGTAATAAACACCACAGTCTTGTTTAATTCTTGTTGTAACCGGTGAAATTCTTGTTGTAGTTCTAAGCGCGTCATGGGATCAAGGGCGCCAAAGGGTTCATCCATCAATAATACTGGCGGGTCGGCAGCTAATGCCCTAGCTACACCTACCCGTTGCTTTTGTCCCCCCGAAAGTTCATGAGGATAACGCCCAGCAAATTGTTGAGGCTCTAACCCTACCATTTGCAACAATTCATACACCCGGATTTTAATTTGTTTAGATTGCCAACCCAGTAAAGTCGGCACTAAAGCTACATTACGTTCTACGGTGAAATGGGGAAATAACCCAGTTTCTTGAATGACATAACCAATATTGCGCCGTAATTTAATTTCATCCCATTCAGTGGTGGGAATGCCATTAAATAATACTTCACCTTGTGTAGGCATCAAGAGGCCATTGATTAACTTCATAGTAGTGGTTTTGCCGCTCCCACTACGTCCGAGTAATACTAGGGCTTCTCCCTGAATAATAGAAAAATTGAGATGAGATACCAAAAAGCGATGGTTGCGTCTAAGGGTAACATCGCGGAATTCCACTACAGTAGGTTGATGGGGTTGCATTATCAAGTTGATTTTTACTATGATTATTTTATACTAAAAAATACAGTTAACGATATTCGGTTTTTTCCAGGAATTGGATGATATTTAATTGGGTAGCATAGTGCTAGTAGCTCAATAGTGGCATATGATAATGAGGTAGGCATTGGTCACCCCATAAATCCTCAAGGATACCAATACAATGACAGATTTTAGAGAACTGCAAGAATGGGAAAAAGCGCATGAACTGACAATTGCAGTTTATGAAATTACTAAAACCTTTCCAGAGGAGGAATTGCTCGGACTAACACAACAAATCCGTTTAGCTTGTGCTTCCATCGCCATTAAGATCGCTCAGGGATGCGATCGCGATGACTATGAAATCCAACTGGATTGTCTGGAAATGGCGAGGGATGGAGTAATTGAAGTGGAATATTACCTGCTGCTTTGCCATGACTTGCATATACTGAAAACTTCTGATTATGATCGACTCATCAGTGATGTCGTGGAAGTTAAGGAACTGCTAGCATCTTACATTGATCAGCAAAGTCGCAATTTTTGATGAATAGTCGGGTACTCAAACTCCTTCCCCACCACCAGCAAATGATTTGTAACCATGGTGAAAGCACCTACCCTCAAGAATGCTGTGGACTAGTTATTGGTGTTCTGGGGAGGGGGGGTAAAACTGTCATAGACATCATACCCACAGAAAACACCTGGAATAGCCAATCGGGTGATTTTTCAGGTGAACCCATAGTACACACTAGCAGCAAAAGATATGCGATCGCCCCCCAAGTGATGTTACAAGCACAAAAAACAGCACGCGATCGCGGTCTGAATATTATCGGTATTTACCACTCACACCCTGATCATCCTGCTATACCTTCAGAATGCGATCGCCTATATGCTTGGGCGGAATACTCGTATATAATAGTTTCTGTTAACAATGGCAAAGCTGGTACGGTCACAAGCTGGAGTCTGGATGAACATGATCAGTTTCAACCAGAGTCCATTAACAAGATAATTTAAACATACCCTTTTTTCGGTAGTATAAGTATTCCTCGCTGATCTACTTAATTTCTATGCTCAATCCCAATCTGGATGAAATCCAGTTGACCAAAGACGATTATGAACGCTATTCCCGCCATCTGATTTTGCCAGAAATTGGGCTGGAAGGGCAGAAGCGTTTAAAAGTGGCTAGTGTATTGTGTATTGGTACTGGTGGACTAGGTTCGCCATTACTGTTATATCTTGCTGCGGCAGGTATTGGCCGCATTGGTATTGTTGATTTCGATGTCGTCGATACTTCCAATCTGCAACGCCAAGTTATTCACGGTACATCCTGGGTAGGTAAACCCAAAATTGAATCGGCAAAAAATCGCATTCACGAAATTAACCCCTATTGTCAGGTTGACTTGTACGAAACTCGCCTGAGTTCAGAAAACGCCATAGATATCATGCAGCCCTATGATATTGTGGTTGATGGTACTGATAACTTCCCCACCAGATACCTGGTTAATGACGCTTGCGTGTTATTAAACAAGCCCAACGTCTACGGTTCTATTTTCCGGTTTGAAGGACAAGCTACAGTATTTAACTACGAAGGCGGCCCTAACTATCGTGACTTATACCCAGAACCACCACCGCCAGGAATGGTTCCCTCTTGTGCAGAAGGTGGCGTACTGGGTATTTTACCAGGAATGATTGGGATTATTCAGGCTACGGAGACAGTAAAAATCATCACCGGACAAGGTAACACCCTCAGTGGAAGATTACTGTTGTACAACGCCTTAGATATGAAATTTCGGGAGTTGAAATTGCGCCCTAATCCTATTCGCCCCGTAATTGAAAAGCTGATAGACTATGAACAATTCTGCGGAATTCCGCAAGCTAAGGCGCAGGAGGCTAAACAGCAGATGGAAATGTCAGAAATGACCGTTCAAGAATTGCAGGAATTAATAGATAGCGGTGCTAAGGATTTTGTTCTCTTAGATGTCCGTAACCCCCATGAGTACGAAATTGCTAAAATTCCCGGTTCTGTATTGATACCCTTACCAGATATTGAAAATGGCGACGGTGTAGCCAAGGTAAAGGAAATACTGAATGGTCATCGCTTAATTGCTCATTGTAAACTGGGGGGACGTTCTGCCAAAGCTTTAGCTATCCTCAAGGAAGCCGGAATTGAGGGAACTAATGTTAAAGGTGGAATTAACGCTTGGAGTAAGGAAATCGATCCTTCGGTTCCAGAGTATTAAAATGTTTTGGGCGAGTAACGCAGATTCTCTGCGTTACTAAAGCCTTTTTCAGGCTCATGAAGTACACACAAATTCCCTATTCCCTGTTCGGTGTGTTCCCTGTTCCCTCAAACTAAAAAAAATTGTACCTCACGAGCATGGGAAATGCTATAAGTTTGATGATCATTAACCTGAGGTGATGGCTATTTTTAACAGAAGTTTAATGGGCTTTACCAGCACCCAAATATAATTCAGCTACTTTAGGATCATGTAGTAATTCTTGACCAGATCCAGAAATAGCATCACGTCCCGACTCTAGGACATAGCCACGGTCAGACATTTCTAAGGCTTTACGGGCGTTTTGTTCCACTAAGACAATTGCTGTACCTGTGTGATTAATTTGTTTAATCTGCTCAAATACTTGGGTAACTAGAATGGGGGATAAGGCCGCAGAAGGTTCATCTAATAACAATAAACTCGGTTCCAACATCAATGCTTTCCCCATGGCCAGCATTTGGCGTTCTCCTCCTGAGAGTGTACCAGCACGTTGGCGACGGCGATCGCTCAGTCTAGGAAACATAGTAAAAATTTTGTCTTTTAAGGGTTTGATGGGGACATTCCGCACAAAAGCCCCCATTTCTAAGTTTTCCTCTACACTCAGGGAAGGAAAAACATTAGAGATTTGTGGTACATAACACATTCCCCTAGTGACGATTTGATTGGACTTTAGCCCAGCAATATTTTCACCTTTAAAGGTAATAGTACCCGTGTGAGGAGTCAGCAGCCCAAAGATGGTTTTGGCTAAGGTGGATTTACCCGCACCGTTGGGGCCAATCACTGCGACCAGTTCACCGGGTTTGAGACAAAAATTTACGCCCTGGAGGATATCTATATCTTTAATGTATCCAGCGTGGACATTTTTAACTTCTAATAAATATTCATTAGTCATTGGTCATTAGTCATTGGTCAACGGTGTTATAAATATAAAACGTTGACCGAAAAATTTTAAGGTGTTTTTTGTAAATCAGGTCTTTCTTCGGCAAGGATGGCATCTGCTACTGGGCAAACTTGGATACATATACCACAATCGATACAGGTGGCAAAATCAATCCAATACCAATCGGTCCCCTTGACATTTTTACCTGGGCCTTCATGAATACAAGCTACTGGACAAGCATCTACGCAGTCAGCAACACCTTCACAAACATCAGTAACAATGGTGTGCGGCATTTTTTCAATTCCCTTTCTTTCGGATCAGCTATATCTAGCCTAGCAGGATTATTTACCAACCTCCACCTCACCCCCAACTCATCTTCTGACCAAGCAGAGGTGAGTTAAAGATAGGGCGAGGTTTTGTGCTAGAATGAACTACAGCAATGGTTCATTAATAATGGAACCATCTGATTTAACCCAAGCAATTTGGGCAATACCGCGATCGCTGGCGTATTGTCTAATAGCTGCTTCATCTGTGCCGCCTAAATCCATTTCTACTCTCAGCAAATCAGGACAATCACGCAGTTTTTGGGCGTGGGCAAAGGCTGCAGCTGTAGCATTTGGTGTCTGGGCTACTACTAACCAGTGACTGACTGGGGTTGATTGTGGTAATTGCTGAGTAGATAAAATAACTTGGTATAAATCTTCAATATTTAAGACAAAACCAATCCCAGGAATATCTTCACCTTGGGGATGATATAAACCTAAAAGCTTGTCGTAGCGACCACCCCGCCCTAAAACTCTGGCTTGTGAACCAGTATCGCTAACAATTTCAAAGACTATGCCAGTATAGTAGTCTATAGTTTGGATTAAGCTGAGGTCAAGAATTAAAGGAAAATTGCCTTCTGATTGTAATAACTCTACCACAGATTTGAGATGATTAACCATCTCTTGCTGCTCTGGAGCTAAACCAAGAGCACTAACTTTTTGTAAGACATCCCCACTATCACCGCGCAGATCCATCATAATTCTGGCGCGATCGCGTAATTCATCGCTCAGGGGTAAAGTATCTATGGCGATGCGGTCAAGATGGGCGATCGCACTGCGAACTTGAGCTTGGAGATTTCGGGGGAAAGCATCCAGGAGCGATCGCGTAATTCCCGCTTCCCCCAAAATTAAATGCCAATTCGGCAACCCCAGTACCGCCAGACAATTGCTTGCCAACAGCAGCACTTCTGCATTAGCTAACAATCCCCCCACACCTAACAACTCCACCCCAGCTTGATAAAACTCTTGCTGGCGATTGTGCCTGTTTTCCCAGGTACGGCGAAAGACATTGGCATTGTAGTAGAGGCGTTGGGGATAGGTAACATCCGCCATCCGCGTAGCCACTGCACGAGCAATAGAAGCGGTCAATTCTGGACGCAGACCTAATTCTTCATCTTCACCATTTTGTAGTTGAATCACCATCTGGCGCTGAATTGCTTCTCCCGCCATCAGAGTATCCATGCGTTCCAAAGTTGAAGTAATAATCCTGTGATATCCCCAACGATGAAACACCTGCTGTAATCTATCTTCAATCCAGCGTTTTTGTGCCACATCTAAAGGTAATAAATCCCTGGCTCCCGCTGCTGGTTGATACACCATTATTTTTTCTTCCCACCAAACAAACCACCAAACAAACTCCCACCTCCAGATTTATCTGCTTGCTTAGAGCCATGATCAGGAGGTGAAGTTGCTGTCGGGCGACTAACTAGTTAATTGCCTTCAAGCCTTTTCTATTTTAGGTTTGGTTGTCAACCCTATTTCGTCAGTGGGATTTAATTTTCCACTATTATTTCCACATCGACAAAGGCGGGACTTCCACCAACTGATGACTAAGCTGGTCGTGAATCTTGCCATTAGTAGCCAAAATTCTACCGGATGCTATGTTGAAAGGAGTGCCGTCATAGGCAGTAACTCTACCCCCAGCTTCCCGCAATAATACTACACCGGCCACCACGTCCCAGGGAGAAATTCCCCTTTCCCAGTAACCATCTACACGGCCGCAAGCAACATAAGCCAAATCCAGGGCGGCGGAACCACTACGCCTCACACCTTGGGTAAGATGAGTCAGGTGGCAAAATTCTGCATAATTATTATCTGATGTTTCGCGGCGATCATAGGCAAATCCCGTTACCAAAATGCTTTTACTCAAGTCAGATATTTCTGAAACCTTGATAGAATGGCGGTTGCGCGTCGCCCCTAAGCCAGTGGCTGCCCGAAATAGTTCATCATGGAAAGGGTTATAAATTACACCTACTTGCGGCACACCATCAACCAATAAACCAATAGAAACAGCAAAAGCAGGGTATTGGTGGGCGTAATTAGTTGTACCATCTAAGGGGTCAACTGCCCAGAGATACTGATGATCTTGATTACCCAACTTCCCTGATTCCTCCGCCAGGATGGAATGTTGGGGAAAATGGCGACGCAAAATTGACAAAATCTCAGCTTCCGAGGCTTTATCCGCGACGGTGACTAAATCACCAGAGCGGCCTTTTTCGGTAATAGCACCTTCTAACTTACCCAAATACCCCTGCAAAACTGCACCTGCAGCCAAGGCCGCTTCCGTAGCAATGTCTAGAAAAATTTGTAAATTAGTCATTAGTGATTAATCATTGGGAAGTTATAATCTTTCCCTCAGTCCCTAAAAATTTCGGCGGCGAAACTCAGCAGGAGGGACACGCAGAGGTTTTTCTGGGTTCCAAATCCCTTTTTCCATGAGTCTAGCCCATTGTTGGGCCCGTTCCAAACGCTGGTCATATTTATGATTAGGCGATCGCGACACAAACAAAGCATACCCTTGTTTAAGCAATTCTTCATTTAATAACTGCTGGTCTTTCCACACATAGGCCAAAATCCGACCAAAATTATCCTTGGCTTGGACATCAAACTCCAAGATCACGGATTTTTCTTGCTCACCAATCAACTGCGCTAAAACTGCTTTAGACTCATCTCCCCAGGGACTTTGTCGCAAATCTGGCGCATCAAGACCAAGTAATCGCACCGAAGAAATCAAATTTGGTTGTTCAGCCATACCTAGAACTTCCAAAGTTTGACCACTGACTACCCGGGACACTCTCACCTGAGTGCGATTGCTTGCAGTTTGGTCATGATCGCCCTGACAACCCACGAAAAACAGCAAGGAACCCAAAAGGATCCCAAGAAAAACCTTTGCGTTTTTGCGCCTGGGCGCGAAACAAATCTTAATCCTCATCTAAGGGTAAACCCGCTTTAACCTTACCTCTAGCAAAATACCGACCAAACTGGAGTTCATAAACCTCATCCTCGTCTTGAGTTTCCACTTCTAAATCAGAATGAGCATAACTAACGCATAACAAAGCATACCCTTTCTGGCGCAAAGCTGGGGATAGTCCAATAGCCTCCGGTTGGTAAATTTCTCCAGACACCACCCGCACAGCGCAAGTTGTGCAAGCCCCATTGCGACAGGAAAAGGGTAGTTCCTCCCCTTGTTGTTCAATACTGTGGAGGATGTAGCGGTCTGCGGGAACTTTTAGACTGTATTCCTTGCCAGAGGCGCGATCGCGAACTTTAATCGTATATGTGTGGGACATGGTGATTTCGGATTTCCAAACTAGACTTGAGCTTTAATTTAATTTATCTGCTTTTATGGTTGCATTTTCTCAAATTTCATAGTAGGATTATAAATCGTTGACCCTGGAGAGGTGGCCGAGTGGTTGAAGGCGCAGACCTGGAAAGTCTGTTATGCGGAAACGTATACGAGGGTTCGAATCCCTCCCTCTCCGTTAAAAAAAATGCAAATATCCTCAAAAAACTTTGGCGATGGAGTAGACTGTCAGGAGTAATTTTTGATCACCCAAATAATGCCCTTAGAACTGCAAAACCTCACTGGTGGTTACACAGCATTACCCATTATCCAAGATATTAACCTATCTCTACAAACAGGAGAATGGTTAAGTTTAGTGGGTGCAAATGGTTCTGGTAAATCTACCATCCTAAAATTACTCAGTCGCATTCTCTCCCCACAGCAAGGCACAGTCCTACTGGATGGCAAAGCGATTCATTCTCAGCCTCCCCATTTAGTGGCGCAGAAGTTAGCATTATTACCGCAACAACAAACAATTCCCGCCGGGTTAACAGTGCGCCAACTAGTCAGTTTAGGACGCACCCCCCATCAACCTTGGTGGCAATGGGAACTAAGCAGTGAAGACCGGGAAAAAGTTACAGCAGCTATTGCAGAAACGCAACTAGATCAATTGAGCGATCGCCTAGTGGAACAACTTTCCGGTGGTGAAAGACAACGGGCATTTTTAGCCTTAGCACTAGCCCAAGAACCGAAAGTATTATTATTAGACGAACCCACAACTTATTTAGATGTCAAGTATCAATTACAACTTTTAGAACTACTGGAAAAACTCAATCAACAGCAGAATTTAACCATTGTCACCGTTCTACACGAACTCAATTTAGCAGCTCGCTATAGTTCCCGCATCGCCTTATTAAAACAAGGTCATCTGTGGGAGGTGGGTACACCGGAAGCAGTCCTCACACCCCATGCGATCGCCCAAGTCTTTGGTGTAGACTCTGTAATTATCAATACACCTGTTGGCTTACAAGTTTGTGCCATATCCGCCATGTAAAAGCTACCTAAAAAACCATTTCTCCAACAACTAAATACAGACCTATCTGTGTTTATCTGTGGTCAATTATCAATAAAATCCCACCATGAATCAACCCAAGCTGCAAAACTGGCAATTTATCAAACAGAAACTAACACCCTACATATTTTTACTCCCAGCACTAATTCTGTTATTTGCAACAGTGTTCTGGCCAGCAATACAAGCATTTTACCTGAGCTTTACCAGCTACGAAGACCTTTACCAACCACCGCAATGGATAGGCTTTGACAACTTCCGGCGTTTGTGGAAAGATGCAGTTTTTTGGCAAACCTTAGAAAACACCTTTCTCTACCTTGTAGGTGTCGTGCCAATTTTAGTCATAGCTCCCTTAGGACTGGCAATTTTGGTAAATCAGAAGCTGCGAGGCATGAATTGGTTTAGAGCCGCTTACTACACGCCGGTAGTAATATCAATGGTAGTTGCTGGTATAGCTTGGAAATGGCTATATGCAGAAAACGGCTTACTTAATCAGTTACTTAAAACCGTGAATATTTTTCCCGCAGGAATTCCCTGGTTAACCAGTCCAGAAAAACTATTAGGCATTGTACCCATTTCCTTAGCCAGTGTCATGGCTGTTACCATCTGGAAGGGACTCGGCTATTACATGGTAATTTATTTAGCCGGGTTGCAATCAATTCCGGCGGATGTTTACGAAGCCGCAGCCATTGATGGTTCCGATGGGATCAGCAAACACTGGGATATTACCTTACCCTTAATGAGTCCGTATTTAGCCCTGGTAGCGGTGATTTCAGCTATTTCCGCGACTAAAGTATTTGAAGAGGTATTTATTATGACCCAGGGTGGTCCACTAAATAGCTCTAAAACCATTGTTTATTATTTATATGAAGAAGCCTTTAGCCACTTAGAAATTAGCTATGCCTGTACAATTGGATTAGTCTTATTTTTGATTATTTTGGGTTTATCAGTTTTGCGGTTAGCTGTTAATCAACAAGAAGATGTGACACTTTAATATTTTGTCGCTGGGACTTTAGTCCTCTTTGCAGTCGGTACTAGGAATAAATCTTCTTTTATTGATAAATAATATAGTCATCCTATTTGACTTGAGAAATTATGAGTGAGGAAAGGGAACAGGGAACAGGGAACAGGGAACAGAAATTGTTCATGAATCATTTAGGATTGCTATACATGGTTTTTTGTGTTATGGGAGATTTTCGCACAAGATAGGTAAATTATCACAGTTTTATCTACCCAAAGCCACTAGATAAAATAGTCAATAAATAATTATAAGAAATGCAATAGCTGCTTTTCAAGCAGTTAGGAAGATATTTTTATCCTTGGATTAAGTGAAAATATCGGATAGCTACTTTTGCAGTAGGATTTTTTACTCTATTTTTGTGTAAGTGTGAAATTGGATTAATAGAAGAAGTATTATATTTAACTCAATCGCTAGTATATTTGTGTAGGATTGAGCCTATTTACAGGGATAACATCGAAAGGACTGTAGTGGTTTTAATTACCCACATTCTTGTCAATCTGTTTTATAGTATTCTTCAGGCATTGATTCAATTGAGGAGCAGTTGCCAAAATTCAGATGTTTTCTGGAGGTAGTATGAACCCATGCAACTGACCCCCCCCATGACCGGAGTCTCTTTTGGTAGGTTACCTGACTTGATCTTGGCAGGACGGGCATATTTTTGGTTAAGCTAGATATAGGTTATTTTGCTATATCGTGTTAATAGTTGATTTATGTTCTACTAGTTTACTTATTTATTCAGGGCTAGGTTTACTACAAATACATTGAAATCATAGTTAAATGAGAATCATATACTTTTGTAATGTATTTTCTATTTTTGCCCCAAGTTGGGTTAATAGATATTCACCAGGTAGGGACTTAACCGCGATCCTACCCAACTTATTCCTTGATTAACTTCAAGGCTGTGGTTGTTACACGCAATGGAGTGGTAAATACACTGCTTCAGGAATTAGTCATGGGAAGATTTTATTTTCTCAAGCTCAGGGGTATCTGCTTGTGATACCAGTGTTAAGTCTTTGACAAGAGCGAGAATTTACCATCCAGTGGATAATGTTACTAAATCGAAAAGTAGATGGTCATTAGCCTATATCCTACGCCAAGACCTATACCTTAGATGAGAACTAAACTTGGCAGCTATATAGTCAAGTTTACTATTAATCAATAACTTTTATTTATGGATTTTGCCTAGGAGGTGTCTTTAAAAGTGTCAAAAATGAAAATGTTTAAGTCCCAGTATATTAAGTTTCAGATTTTAACTGATTTTATCCAGTGCAAGAGGTAAGATAAAAGCTATCGATAAAAACTGATTCTAGGTATTTGAGGAAATTTATCATTTCCGAATTGCTATAATCTATTGTCCAATCTAGTTAATTTTTTTATTTGTTAGGTGTATTTTTCTATGGGTTCCCCAATGAATCGTCTATCTATTTTTGTAGATGGAAATAATATGTTCTATGCTCAACAGAAAAATGGCTGGTTTTTTGACCCAAGACGAGTCTTAGACTATTTCAAACACGAGCAATCAGACACAACACTAATCAATGCTTTCTGGTACACTGGTTTAAAAGATCCACAAGATCAGAGAGGTTTCAGAGATGCTCTCATCAGCTTAGGCTATACAGTCCGCACTAAAATTCTCAAAGAATATTATGACGACTCATCGGGTCGCTACTCCCAAAAAGCTAATTTAGATATTGAAATTGTCGTGGATATGTTTAATACAGTAGATCAATATGATCGAGTGGTTTTATTCAGCGGAGATGGTGATTTTGAAAGGGCTATCGAATTGTTACGCTCAAAAAATACGCATATTACAGTGGTATCAACAGAAGGGATGATAGCCAGGGAGTTGCGCAATGCTACTGACAGATATATTGATTTAAACGATATCAGAGATACTATAGAAAAAGTAGACGGTCAGTAATCTTAGCAAATATTTACAAATCTTTAGAGTAAAAAAACTAAGGTTTTAAGATATTTTAAGCAAACAGTAAAAAATCCACAAGGAGGAAACATGAGCAGCAAAGGCGATCAAATTATCATTTTTGATACCACACTCAGAGACGGAGAACAATGTCCCGGAGCCACTCTAAATATAGATGAAAAGCTAGCGATCGCCAAGCAACTATCGAAGTTAGGGGTAGATGTGATTGAGGCGGGATTTGCTTTTGCGAGTCCGGGGGACTTTGAAGCTGTGAACAAAATTGCCCAAATTGTGGGGACAGAAGATGGTCCAGTAATTTGTAGTTTGGCTAGAGCCATTAAAGCAGATATTGAAGCCGCAGCAGCAGCCCTAAAACCAGCAGTTCACGGTAGGATTCACACCTTTATTTCTACATCCGATATTCACTTAGAATATCAGCTGCGCAAATCACGGGCGGAAGTATTAGCGATCGCCGAGGAAATGGTAGCTTATGCTAAGTCATTTATGACAGATGTAGAATTTTCCCCCATGGATGCAGCACGCTCTGATCCAGAATTTCTTTACCAAGTATTAGAGCGAGCGATCGCAGCTGGTGCTACAACAATTAACATACCTGACACGGTTGGTTACTTGACACCTAGTGAATTTGGGGCAATGATTAAAGGGATTAAAGATCATGTCCCCAATATAGATCAAGCCATTATTTCCGTACACGGACATAACGACTTAGGTTTAGCCGTTGCCAACTTCCTAGAAGCCATAAAAAATGGTGCCACCCAATTAGAATGTACCATTAACGGCATTGGCGAGCGAGCCGGGAACGCCTCCCTAGAGGAATTGGTGATGGCTTTACACGTGCGGCGACAATATTTTAACCCCTTTTTAGGAAGACCAGTAGACTCAGAAGAACCACTAACCAATATTGACACCCGTCAAATTTATAAAACCTCTCGCCTAGTTTCCAACTTAACGGGAATGCTAGTACAACCAAATAAAGCCATAGTCGGAGCTAACGCCTTCGCCCATGAATCTGGTATTCACCAAGACGGGGTACTGAAAAACAAGCTCACCTACGAAATTATGGATGCTCAATTGATTGGCTTAACAGACAATCAAATAGTATTGGGTAAACATTCCGGTAGAAACGCCTTCCGTACCCGGTTGGGAGAATTAGGCTTTGAACTCTCAGAAACAGAATTAAACAAAGCATTCGTCAGATTTAAAGAAGTAGCTGACAAAAAGAAAGAAATTTCCGACTGGGACCTAGAAGCGATCGTCAACGATGAAATTCAACAAGCACCGGACTTGTTCCGAGTCGAACTAGTGCAAATTGCTTGCGGTAGTAACGCTAAACCCACAGCTACAGTCACCCTGCGCACCCCAGAAGGTAAAGAATTAACTGATGCAGCCATTGGTACAGGACCCGTAGACGCGGTTTACAAAGCAATTAACCGGGTAGTAAATGTGCCTAACGAATTGATAGAATTTTCTGTACAATCGGTCACAGCCGGAATTGATGCTATAGGTGAAGTCACCATCCGTCTGAGACATGACTCAAGAGTATTTTCCGGTCATGCGGCTAACACCGATATTATTGTCGCCTCCGCCCAAGCTTATGTAAATGCCCTAAATCGGCTTTATGCAGCTCTGCAAACCAAAGAGAAACAAGAACAAGTAACTGCACAGAAAATTTAGAGACATATGTGGTTTCAGGGTGGGTTTTTCCCGCCCTATTTTTTGTCTAACCTCATCCATCAATCCTCACCTTACTAAGGATGAATTAATAGATGAATACACCTCTAAAAACCCATTGGCACACAGTTAGAGCAACATTTCAACGAATTTGGGGTTACGAAGATTTCAGACCACCCCAAGGCGAAATAGTCAGGACTTTGCTAGGCAAAAAAGATGCCTTAATTATTATGCCCACAGGTGGGGGGAAATCAATTTGCTTTCAACTTCCCGCACTGCTACAAACAGGAATAACTCTAGTAATTTCCCCCTTGGTAGCACTCATGGAAAACCAAGTACAAGAACTACTAGAGCGCCAACAAAAAGCAGCACTATTGCATAGTCAATTACCCACCCATCAACGCCGCAAGACACTACAAGCTTTAGAAAACCAACAACTCAGATTACTGTATTTATCCCCAGAAACCTTATTAAGTCCCCTAGTCTGGGAAAAATTATCTCATCCCCAATTACAAATTAACGCTTTGATATTAGATGAAGCCCATTGTTTAGTACAGTGGGGGGATACATTCCGCCCAGATTATCGCAGGTTAGGCGCAGTCAGACCCGCATTACTCAAAACCAAACCACCGGGGACAAAAATTAGTATTGCTGCTTTTACCGCTACTGCTGACCCCACAGCCCAAAAGACTATTCAAAGGGTTTTACAATTACAGCAACCAGAAATTTTTAAATTAAATCCCTATCGGCCGAATTTGCATCTCACTGTCCGTATTGCTTGGACACCCAGGAGTCGCAAACACCAACTATTAGAATTTATTAAAAATCGCCCCCAAGAATCGGGATTAATTTATGTTAGGACTAGAAAAGATAGCGAAAATTTAGCTGTATGGTTAGCCGAGAAGGGTTACACTACAGCTAGTTATCATGGCGGACTGGATCCAGTAGAACGCCGGAATATAGAAAGTAAATGGTTAACTGGTAAAATCCCCTTTGTGATCTGTACCTGTGCTTTTGGTATGGGGATAAATAAATCAGATGTGCGTTGGGTGGTTCATTTTCACGCTCCTCACCTCATATCGGAATATGTACAGGAAATTGGCCGCGCGGGACGAGATGGGAACCCAGCAGATGTGCTGGTTTTGGTGAGTGAACCCACAGGGTGGTTAGACCCAGAAGATAAACAAAGACAGCAGTTTTTTGAGCAAAAAATGCGATCGCAGCAACGCAACGCCCAGCAATTAGTCAGACAATTACCCCCACACGGAGAGGTCAACGCAGTCACCCGCGAGTTTCGTGATGCTGATATAGCCTTAGCCTTACTCCACAGCAGCGGTCAATTAAATTGGCTTGACCCCTTTAATTATACCATTGACTCAGGGGTAAAAATGCAGCCACTGAACCAATTACCAGATGCTCAACAAATGTATGAATATTTGCATACTAAAAAATGTCGTTGGCAATTTTTATTAAATGCTTTTGGATTTGAACAAGAAGCTAGCAACTGGCGTTGTGGACATTGTGATCATTGCCGACATGAGGTTTTAGGTTGAGTAATTTTAGTGAATTCCATGTTAGTTATCAAACCCATATTAAAATTTAGATTTATAGCAACCGCCAAGGTGGTTAGGACACAAACAAAAGATAAAACCGTTGAAATTCAAGCGTTTCAAGGCTTCCCCCTGCCCCCTGCCCCCTGCTATATGATATAGATTTACCTTCTCGATAATATTTTTTTGTAGATGCAGAATTATCTATTTCGTTACGAAAGGTATCCATCATTCCTATAATCTCTGTATGTAATTCATCCACAAGTGTTGAATGTTAAGAAAGAGGTGATAAAAATAGCCCAAAATATGGTAAATTTTGGGCGAAGGATTAAAACCAATTAATTGATGATGATTATAAATTCATTTCCCAAGATTGTCAAAGACATCCTCAGACCGTTG
>NZ_JANQDG010000057.1:0-20551 GCF_029891665.1 Anabaenopsis sp. FSS-46
GAAAATGGGCGTCACTGGGTAGAGAGTATGGGGCTGTTTTTAGGAACTTGGAGAGGAGAAAAGGGGGGACGCAGTGGCTATTGGTTGAGATGGTGGGATCAGGAGGGGAATGTATTACCATGGGCGGTGGAGAAGATTGAGCAGGAACGCCAACGCGCTGAAGCGGAAAGACAAGCCAAGGAAAAACTCAGAGCCTATTTACAATCCCAGGGCATTGACCCCGATAATTTACCCTAGACTACTCAATAGAATATCTTAGCATCTGGTCTGAGGAGCGATCGCATGACCATAGGCGATCGCCCTTCCGCCAACCGTCAACAGTCAACAGTCAACAGTCAACCGCCAACCGCCAACCGCCAACCGCCAACCGCCAACAGCCAACAGTCAACAGTCAACAGTCAACAGTCAACAGTCAACAGTCAACAGTCAACAGTCAACCGTTATATGAATCATCCTATTTTGAACAAGATTTTCGTGAACTTGACTAGAGCATTAAGTTTTGCATTAGTAAAAATGGCTTTGGTAGTCAAGCTAATGGGTAGGAGTCTGATTCGTCAGATATTTGCCATTAAAAATCCCATCTTGTGGCTGGTGATATTGACATCACTACTGTTGACTGGGTGTGTAGAGTACGATGCGGGAGTGAATTTTAATCACTCCAACAGTGGCGAAATAGTACAGCATATTAAACTGGGAGAACGACTCACTAGCTTTAGTCCCGATTCTGTATCTGAATGGTTAGGTAGCATAGAACGTCGCGCCCGTCAACTAGATGGTAAAAGCCAACGAATTTCCGCATCCGAAATTATTGTGAAAATTCCCTTCAGTAATGGTCAAGAGTTGCAAGAGAAATTTAATGATTTTTTTAACTCTCGTGGCAATGAGAAAGCTGAAGGTGTCCAGCAAACATCGGAGTCAGCACCACCGAAAATTGAATCAAATTTATTCATAGATCAAAACAATTTTGTCTTGTTAGTCAGGAATCGATTAATTTATGATTTGGACTTGCGATCGCTCTCCTTAATTGCCGGTAGAGGTAACGTGTTATCGGATACTGAATCAATTCTAGAACTCAATTTTAGTTTAAATACCCCTTGGGGAGCCAGAAATATTGAACAAAACGAAACTGCTATCCCACCCCAGAAAAAAGGCAGGGAATTAGTATGGCAGATCCCACCAGGTCAGGTAACCCATATAGAAGTAGTTTTCTGGTTACCTAATCCCCTGGGTATTGGTAGTTTGTTAATTATCCTGTTCATCTGGGGAGGAATTTATGTGAGATACAGTTTCATGCCAGATCCCAGAGTTCAGTTTACATCTAGTACTAAAGTACCAGTCACAGATTAGGACATTCTTAGGGAGACAAGCGCTCAATTTTCCAACTGCTATTATCCCAGCAGCGAGTATAGAGCAATCGGTCATGCAGGCGACTGGGGCGACCTTGCCAAAACTCAATTTCTGTGGGAATGACTCGGTAGCCTCCCCAATGAGGTGGTCTAGGAACTTCCTGATTTTGATATTGGCGCTGGAATTCTTGCAGTTGTTGCTCTAAAACTTCCCTACCAACAATTACCTGACTTTGATTAGAAGCCCATGCACCCAAACGACTATTAGGGGGGCGCATCTCAAAATAGCTATCAGACTGTTCTGGGGAAATTTTCTCTACAGTCCCCACAATTCTGACTTGGCGTTCCAATTCTGCCCACCAAAATACTAAAGCTGCTTGGGGATTTGCTGCTAGTTCTTGTCCTTTGTGACTATTGTAGTTAGTGAATAAAACAAAGCCTTGGTCATCAAAGTCTTTGAGTAGTACCATTCGTGCTGAAGGTTTACCGTCTGGTGTAGCTGTGGCCAGAGTCATAGCATTGGGTTCAGGAAGTTGGGCTGCTAGTGCTTGTTCAAACCATTTTTGAAATTGAATCACAGGATTGGGGTTAATTTCGGTTTCGCTCAAATCTTGCAAGGTGTAATCTTTGCGAAGATCAGCTACGGTCTTGTCCATGTGAGTTTGTATATTTTAGATAAGTTTGCTAAATAAAAGAAGTAGCCTATTGATTGGGCTTTAATTCCACCAGTAACACAAAGCATTGTGAATGCCAAACGTCTTCCAGAAACTACAGCCCATGTCAGAATTATCCGTCAATCGTGGCAACTCGGCTTTCTTGAGGGTGAAGTCAGTGCAGGTAACTTCGAGTGGTATTTCCAATGGCATTTTCGCCGAGGAGAACTTTCTGTTAAGCCTTCCCAAGGTCGCGCTTTGATTAAAGAACCTCTTGGTCGTTTTTTAGAACAACAGGATTATCAGTTAGAGCCGGGGGGAGATTATGCTTTTACTATTAGGGCTGAACTTTAGTTATTAGTTATTGGTTAGTCAACGCTTAATCAACATTAGTGGTTAGGCGATTTAAGTACCGTTCAATCAAGAGCAGAGCGACAATATCATCTATGGGTCGTGGTGGCTGTCTCATACCCTGGGGGACTAGTTTTGTTAGCCCTTTGGGGGGGTACATCTGCCAATAGCGATCGCGTGCTTCTAGGGTGCTGTAGCGCTCATCGACTAAAATGATACTCAGCTGCTCTACCAGTGCTTCGCGCAATTGCTGTTTCCATTGTTTAGCAGTGGTTTGGTTTCCCATGACCATTAAGGAAACGGGAAACTGTTGACGTAGGGTTTCAATGGTAGGGATGGCCTTTTGTGCAGTTACAACTTGGTGATAATACAATTGTCTATCTAGTCCCATGACTGCTAGACCACACTTATCTTTACCGGGGTCGAAGCCTAAGATGACTGGTTGTGTGGGTGAAAATTCACTAAAAGTCATAATCAATAAGTTGAAATTCCATCGATGGCTTGATTTAATTATTTTTTTTTAGGTGTTAAAAATTACTTTTCCGTTTAGTATTGCTAAAAGCCTGATTCTTAAAGGACCTGCTGTATAAGTGTCCTCCAGAGCGATCGCTTTAATTTCCAAAGGTTGATCATATAGTCTCAATTGTAAGAAAAAGCGTAAATGAGTACCTTCTCTTAACAAACCCTCCACAATTCCAGCATTACGGGCCCGAAATTCCGAAGCGGAAATCAGCAAATCTAATCTTTGGGACAGCTGATAGGATGTCATCTTTTTGGGGTCAGCAGTAGTGGTGGCTAGTACCTCGCCTTCGGAAAACACTAGTTGATTCCGGGCTGCATCCGCAAAAAATTCTATTTGGTTTTCTCCGCGAACGTAATTCCCCGCCGAGAAAATTCGCACAACGTACTCTCGACCATCGCTAATCTGCTGGCTCAGTTGTTCTACCCTCTGTGGGCTAACCTCGATCAGCTGTTTATTTGTAGGATTTTCCCCGGGTTCAGTTAATTGAATGTTGGCATTCTGGTTAGCTGCTTGCAACAGTTGTATTACCAGTTCACGGGCTGCACTGGGTTGGTTAACGCGAACCACCTTCGCAGCCAGGACTTGATTGCGAACTAGTGCGAGTTTGCCCAGACGTAGGTCACGGTATGATTGATAATACTTTTCTAGCCTTGCGACTTCTTGTTCTAAAAAATTCTGTTGTTTTTCTAATTCTTTGAGGAGGGCTTCCCTTGTGGCGATTACTTGCTCTCGTGCAGCAATTTCTTGATTACGTTTTTTGATCAGTGCATCAAGTTGGGTAATTTTGCGATCGCGCCCTTCTATTGCTGTTTTAGCTTCGGCATAAAGTCGTTGTCGTTCTCCCCTTAGTTGTGCAATAGCCCGCTGCAATGTTTGTCTTTGATCGTAAACCCTTTGCAGTTCAGTTAAAGCTTTTTGATACTGACTTACTACTTCACCTAGCTGGGTTTGGGTACGTTGAAGTTGAGTTTGTGTTGCTTTTTGTTTAGCGTTAGCTGCTTGTAAGGATTTATTAATTACCTGCAACTGTCGCTCCGCCTTAGTTTGTTCAATTCTAGCTGTGCTTAACTCAACCTCTACCTGGCTTTTCTCCGATTCGGCAATTTTGAGCTGTTCCCGCTTGTTTCTCAGGTCTTTTTGAATATCTTCTAGCTCAAATACCCCTTGCCGCAATCCTTCATCAGCAGCAAATAAGATCCCTAATGTTGAAGCCGAAATTAAGCCGCCAGTAAATATAGTTACTAGTACAGCCGTTTTTTTTGGACGCAGGTTAAATAGTGAGAGACGTGCTTTGCCAACTCGTGTGCCAATGCGATCGCCCACGGTGGCAATTACGCCCCCCAAAATTAAAATTGCCGCGATCAGGATGTACCCGGTGGTCATCTTCAGCTACCGTTCACGTAGTGTGCCGGATGCATAATGCTTCCAGATACAGCCTACTACTTTCAAGGATGATCTTGTAGGGGAAGACAGATAGGCAATAGCTGAAACTACTGAGAATTTTCGATTTATCCCCAATGGGTGTAATTTTGAATAACACAACCCTTGCCACTCCACCTCCCCCGATTGATTTTAAGTGAACTGCTTACTTAAGGTAACAGGTTTATGCACCGTAATCTTCTTTTTGTGGATAGAAATCATTTGTTTCTCACGCAGGTCCCCTAATAACCTAGTGACCGTTACCCGAGTTGAACCAATTGCCTCAGCGATCGCCTGGTGAGATAACTTCAGATCAATCGTAATCCCATCAGCACAAGGAACACCAAAATCACGACAAAGAATTAACAGAAAACTCACCAATCTCGAACCCATATCCCGGTGAGCCAAGGTTTCAATCATCATCTCTGTCTGTAAAATCCGCGAAGATAGGCCTCGCAGCATCAACATTGATAATTCTGGATTTTCCTTAAGGGCTTGTTCCACCTGTTCAATGGGGGCTGACAGTAACTCTACAGGCGTAAATGCGACTGCATGGTAAAATCTATCAGACTTATTTCCCGTCAGTAATGACAACACACCAAAAACACTATTTTCCCGCAGCAGTGCTACCGTTATTTCCTCTCCTGCCTCATATACCCTGGAAAGTTTCACAGCACCCTTCAAAAGAAAATAAACTCGTTCAGCAGGATCGCCGGGAAAAAATATTGTTTTGTTGCGTTCAAATGTTTCTACAACTGGAGGAAATGCTCCGGTCGCCATCTGACGAAATACATTTGCTAGGGCTTTATCTTGTGTCACGATCATCTCCCTTCCCCTACCCAATGCCGGAAAAACAAAAACTGATTACCTAAGAATACACCTGAAAAATCAATAAAGCACCGTCAACCTTTCTGTACATTCCTATACTCAAACCCATAACTTCATGGTTATTTGTTCATAATGATACATAATTTTTCATGTTTTTAGCTAGTAGTTGTTATAAGTACTTACACAGTTAAGGTCATCAGGTTTTTCGCCCAAAAATTCACGATATCTTGAGAATATATTCAGGATTATCTAGACAAAGTTTTGAGAAAACAGTCCCCTAAATGATCATTTCTGCAAATGATGTGCCAAACCAAGACCAACTCGGCGCAGATTCTAGTATGCTCCTAATGATTGATCTCATTCACAATTTCTATGCTGAATCTGACTGGAAAAAACGCCTTAGTTACAGGGATTGCCAATAACCGTTCCATTGCCTGGGGGATTGCTCAACAACTGCATCAAGCCGGAGCTAACTTGGGTATTACCTACCTGCCAGATGAGCGAGGCAAGATGGAGAAAAAGGTGGCCGAACTGGTAGAACCTCTCAACCCCAGCTTATTTGTTCCCTGTAATGTGCAAGATGACGAGCAGGTGAAATCTACCTTTGAAGCAGTTCAGAATCAGTGGGGAAGATTGGACATTCTCATCCACTGTCTGGCCTTCGCTAACAGAGAGGATTTGACCGGTGGATTTAGCCAAACCTCACGTTCTGGGTTCAAAACAGCGTTAGAAATCAGCACCTACTCACTAGTGCAGTTAAGCGGTGCGGCTAAACCGCTGATGACCGAAGGGGGTAGTATCATCACCCTCACATATCTGGGTGGTGTCAGGGCAATTCCTAACTACAACGTCATGGGAGTAGCTAAAGCCGGCTTAGAAGCTAGTGTACGTTATTTGGCGGCTGAACTCGGACCAGACAACATTCGGGTGAATGCTATTTCCGCCGGGCCGATACGGACATTAGCATCTTCGGCAGTAGGCGGAATTTTAGATATGATTCATCATGTAGAAGAAGTAGCCCCCCTGCGACGCACTGTTACTCAGCAAGAAGTGGGCAATACTGCTGCTTTCTTGTCTAGCGATTTAGCCAGTGGCATTACAGGACAAGTTTTGTATGTAGATGCAGGATATGAAATCATGGGAATGTAATAATTAATCATTGTTAAGGTTAACGGTTGACGGTTGACGGTTGGCGGTTAACCGACAAAATACAGTCACCAAGCATCACTCATCAGTCATGCGCCCTCCATAGGGTCTGTGATTTCCCCATTCCCCATTCCCGATTCTCCACCTATGCAAACAAGCGATACCTTCGGTAAGGACTCACTCCAAGGCCAAATTAATTCGACTCACACTGCTCGCATAGCCTCGATTCATCGCACCACTGGCGAAACTGATATAAAAGTTACTATTAACTTGGATGGTACAGGCATCTGCACAGCAGCAACTGGGATTCCATTTTTAGATCATATGTTGCATCAAATTTCCTCCCATGGGCTGATTGACTTAAATGTCCAAGCTCAGGGAGACTGGGAAATTGATGATCACCACACGAATGAAGATGTGGGTATCACTTTAGGGCAAGCTTTCAGTCAAGCCCTAGGTAACAGGAAAGGTATTATTCGTTTTGGTAATTTTCTGGCACCATTGGATGAAGCTTTAGTGCAAGTGGTGCTGGACTTTTCTGGCAGACCTCATCTGAGTTATGGCTTGGAAATTCCCACCCAGCGAGTGGGAACTTATGACACCCAACTAGTACGGGAATTCTTTGTAGCATTGGTTAACCATAGCCAAATGACATTACACATTCGTCAACTTGATGGCATTAACTCCCATCATATTATTGAGGCAACATTTAAAGCTTTTGCCAGAGCAACCCGAATGGCGGTGGAAATTGACCCCCGTCGGGCTGGTAACATTCCCAGTTCTAAGGGTATTCTGTAGGAGTTAACTAGCAGATAAAATGTAGTTTTGCGACCATTTCTGTACGAGTTGAAACACCAAGCTTACGAAACATCCGTTTTAAAGCTTGCTTGACAGAATTCTGTGTGATCCAGAGTTGTTCACCAATTTCGGCATTGGTTAACCCCTGTGCTACCAACTCGGCAATTTCTAGCTCACGCGCGGTTAAGGGACTGACTAACAGTGAATTGGATATTTTTGCTTCTTTGGCTCTGAGAGTGGCAAGTTTTGCTGATAAATGAATGCACAAAGCGCTTAAGTCAGCTAAGTCATCGCCATTAAAGGGATCAGTCCCTTGATCGCGAGCTAAGTTTAATGTCCCCACTAGACGACCATCGCAAACAATTGGCCCAGTCATCACGTGTTCATGGTCATGACGGGGACAGAAATGTTTCCAATCTCCTGGTGATAGTATTAATTGTTCATGGGCGGGAGCGTGTCGTTCCACTACATAACGACCAACTGGATTGTTTTCCATACATACGGCGGGAATGGCCTGAACATTAACCGCATTTGGCTGTTCATTGATGAGATAGATCCCGCAATGTTGGACGCCAAAATACTCACCAATTTTATCCATGAGCGCCACTCGTAGTTCCTGCTCGTTGCTGACATTTGCGATCGCTTGAAATATAAGGGAAAGAGAATTAGGCATAAGTGTACCCACTTGGGGACTATGCGAAGCTTCATATTTACTTCTATGCTAATACCAGCCAAGATAAAACGCTAATATAGCTAGTCACTCTGGGAGAAGTAGATGACAATTACAAAACTTTCCGCTCAGGAACTTTTCCGGGCTGCTTATGAAAATCGCTACACTTGGGACAAGAGTTTTCCCGGTTATAGCGCAGATATTACTTATAAATATGATGACCAACTATTTACAGGTCAAGTTGTCATCGATGCTAACCTCAAGGCGGAAGTGTTGGGGGTAGAAGATGAGCAAGCAAAGAAAGCCATTCACGGACAGGCGTGGGAAATTGCCATTCACCGCGTCCGTCGCAGCTTTGAGGACACTCACAGTGAGAATAAATTCAGCTATGGAGACACTGACGAGACTGGTGCAACTGAAATTTTAGTGGGTGGTAAATCTGAAGGCGATAAATATAAGGTTCGCAATAATGAGGTTTGCCACGTCCACCGTTTAATTCACGGTACTTTTGTGACAATTAACACTTTTAGCAGCCATGACACTGGGGCGGGTTATTTGTCCCATACCTATGATTCTGTATACCACGATCCCAAAACAGGGCAACAAAAAGGTGGGAGAAGTGAGTTTACCGATGAATATGAAAAAGTTGGCGCATATTTTGTTTTAAATCGTCGGGAGATTCGCACTCAAACAGATGGAAAGATTTCCACTCAAGAGTTTGTCTTCTCCAACATTCAACTTTTGTCACCCGTTGCGGTTTAAGCTGAAGTTTTCAAGGGAAATAAGAAGCGATCGCTTCTTATTTCCTTTCAAGGGGAACGTATTATACCATTCCCTGAGATGTTTTGTGCCGATCCAACTTCAGCATCAACACACCCAACGGTGGTAGACATAAATCGAGGGAATAAGGACGACTATGTAAAGACCAATTATCAGTCCATTTACCACCTAAGTTACCCATATTACTGCCGCCATAGGGACGGGCATCACTGTTAAACAACTCGGTATAAAATCCTTCCTCTGGTACACCAATGCGGTAGTGAGAGTGTGGTTGGGGAGTGAAGTTGCAAATCACCACAATGAAATCATCAGAATCCTTGTCATGACGGATAAAAGAAACGACACTATGACGGTTATCGCTACAATCAATCCACTCAAAGCCATCTTGGGCGAAATCCTGAGTATATAAAGCCGGTTCAGAACGGTAGAGAAGGTTTAGATCCTGGAAAAACTGCTTTAATTGTTGGTGGTCTTGATATTGTAATAATTGCCACTCCAAATCTGCCCAGACATTCCACTCACTCCATTGGCCGAACTCCATGCTCATAAACATTGTTTTCTTGCCTGGGTGAGCAAACATATAGCTAAATAAACAACGCACATTCCCTAACTTCTGCCATGTATCACCGGGCATTTTGCCGATGATATTGCTCTTACCATGTACCACTTCATCATGGGACAAAGCCAGCATGAAGTTCTCACTGTGGTTGTACCACATACTAAAGGTAATATTATTTTGATGAAACTGGCGGAACCACGGATCCATACTGAAGTAGTCCAGCATATCGTGCATCCAGCCCATATTCCACTTTAAATTAAACCCTAGTCCGCCTGTGTAGGTAGGCCAGGACACCATAGGCCAGGAAGTGGATTCTTCTGCAATGGAAAGAACACCAGGGAAATAGCTAAAGATAATGTGATTAACTTGACGCAGAAAATCTGCGGCTTCTAAGTTCTCTCTACCGCCGTATTGGTTAGGTAGCCATTCTCCTGCTTTGCGGCAATAGTCTAGGTAAAGCATGGAAGCCACAGCATCAACGCGAATACCATCAATATGGTATTTATCAAACCAAAAGAGGGCATTAGCTACTAGAAAGTTTCTAACTTCGTGGCGATTGTAGTTGAAAACTAAAGTACCCCATTCTTTGTGTTCTCCTTTGCGCGGGTCGGAGTGCTCATAAAGGTGAGTACCATCGAAGAAAGCTAAACCATGACCATCTTTAGGAAAGTGACCGGGAACCCAATCGACAATTACACCAATATCGTTTTGGTGGCATTTGTCAACAAAATACATGAAATCTTCGGGGCTGCCAAAACGTGAAGTGGGGGCATAATATCCAGTTACTTGATAACCCCAAGACCCATCAAAGGGATGCTCCGCAATGGGTAGCAGTTCTAAATGGGTGTACCCCAATTCTTTGACATAGGGTATCAGTCGGTCTGCTAGTTCTCTATAGGTGAGGAAGCGTGCGCCTGGTTTGAGTTCTGAAACTATAACTACGGGTTCTGTCTCACCATTGGGTAATTTGGCTGGTTCTGAACTAGAAGCGTGTAACCAAGAGCCTAAATGCACTTCGTAGACGGAGACTGGTTGGGTCAGGGGGTCGGTGTGACGACGCTTTTCCATCCAGTCTTGGTCACTCCAAGTGTAAGTATTTAAATTAGTGACAATGGAGGCAGTTTTGGGACGGGGTTCCTGTTGGAAAGCATAGGGATCGGATTTTTCGTAAATATGCCCTTCAAAATTTTTAATTTCATATTTGTAATGCTCTCCTACGCCGATTTCGGGAATGAATAACTCCCAAACGCCGGTGGAGCCTTTGCGCATCTGGTGTTTACGCCCGTCCCACAGATTGAAGTCTCCTAGCAAGGAAACATTACGAGCATTGGGAGCCCAAACGGCAAAATAAACACCTTTAACACCGTTGATCTCTGTGGGATGGGCTCCCATTTTTTCGTATATTCGGTGATGATTGCCTTCGGCAAACAAATGTAAGTCAAAGTCTGTTAATTTTGCAGACCGGAAGGCGTAAGGGTCATAGGTGACACGCTCATGCTCACCTTCTTTAATTCGTAACTGGTAGTTTGTCAGTTCCGCTGTTTCAATTATGCATTCAAAAAAATGTGGATTATGTACTGTCTCCATTGGGTATTCCTGACGCTCCTCAGGAAGAATTACCGATGCTGCAGTCGCATTTGGTAGGTAGGCTCGCACAGCCCAGACTTTTTTGCCATTTTGTTCTATGCAATGAGAACCTAGTATTTCAAAGGGATCGTGATGCTGATTCCCAACTATACGGTTAACCTGTTCTGGGATAATTGTGGTCATAGACATGAAGCTACCTAGATTTGAATACAGTAATTGAGTGAGTTACTCCCATTGCTGACCCTAGAGAGTAGATCTGGGTTTTCCCCAGAAAGAACTAAATTTATGGTTCTAAATTTATTTGTAATTTTGTCGTCACCGTTATCCTACATCAGAATGGTCACTGCAGATTGGGGTTTAACGACTGTCACTCAAAATCTGCTCAAATTTACCTAAAGTTAGTAATAAGTGAGAAAAGTGTGCCTTGATCCCCACTATTTAAATAGGGGTATATGCGCCTGGTTATCAAGGTTTTTCGGTATTTTCGTTATAATTCCTTCAAATATCTAAGAAGGGGAAAATTTGCAGTAAGGCCTTACGTAACCTTATCAGGTAAATGGTTTGTCGTAAATCGGCATTGAGTTTGGGTGGAGGAATTACTTGTAGCTGTTCTTGTAGTTCTGCGTATTCGGCAGGATTCAGGGGTTTACCGTCCACTGGCGATCGCGCGTCTAGAATAATTTCCCTCCGCAATATTTCTTCTGGTATATCTTCGGGTGGGGGTAATGCGATCGCATTTGTTCCCCAATGGCCACTCCAGCCCAAAAAAAGGGTAGTACTAATACCCACAAGCCAAAATACTATTTTTTTTCTCCCGATTACCTTCATCCTAACCCTCACTCAACCCTGGTGCTAATGGTTCATGACACAGTTGGTGGACTTGCACAATGCGCTCAAATAACCAGGGATATCCTTGACGATACTCAGGAATCAGTGCTAAAGGACTCAGCAAGGCAGCTGCGCTAATGTCTGCCACACTTAGCTGATTACCTACTAAGTAGTCATTTTTTTGCCAGCGAATAGATAACTCTGAAAAGGCAATAGCAAGTCTCTTTTTAGCCAATTCCACAGTAGTTTGGTTGATACCATATTGTTGGCGGACTACTGAAATTACCATCTGACTAACCAGTGAAGGGTCAATTTCCTTGCCTTCCCCAGCCCGGAACTGATAGTATACAAACCTGGTGGCTGTACCAATGCTTTCATCCAACCAATCCTCTAACATCCACGCTTCTGTCTGCTGTTCATGGTCAGGTAAGAAGTAGGACGGTTGTGGTTGATAAGTTTCCAGAAATTTTAAGATTTCGGTAGAGTCAGCGATCGCATTGGGTTGACCCTCAAGTGGTAACAACACAGGTAAAGTCTTCAAACCTGTTAGCGGCCTAACTCGCAGGATATGCCACCCAGGAGTCAGATTTTCAGTTTTATAATCAATTTGCTTATAGCCCAGCGCCAGACGAGCTTTGCGACAGTAATGGGATGTACTAAATTGTAGTAGCAACATAAAGCTACTTTGCCCCGCCATGAGGATTACTTTTATGCATTTAGATATGCAACTTGCCAAGAAACTATGTTTATTTCAGGACTATAGCAGGAGTATGACTTACGTAAATTACCAACTAAATAAGTTGCAGAAATAACTGATTAATAGACATTATAACTTTTCTGTAAGCCACCACCATAAAACTTGGTTACAGTTGCAATTATATTAACCAGTGCCCTTTACCTGCTAATTTAACTAAAGTTTTCAGTCTATTTGACAAAAAGATGTTGTGTAACCGCCCCAAAAAAATTAACTTTGTTTAGTCATAAATTATACTATTTAGTAATTTTCTTGGGGTGATTTACTGAGTCAAAATTTATTGGGGATTGGTACCGGGTGCGGGGGCTGGAGTAGCACCGTCAGTGGGTTCACCAGGAGTGGGAGTCGCTGGTGGAGTTTCAGGCTCAGTCCCAGGCTCACAGGCTCCAAGAACCGCAGCCAACCCTAACATTAGAACAAAACCAAAGATTTTTGTTTTCAACATAAACTCCTCTTTCACCAGAAAATGGCAATAAAAAAATAGCCTGTTGTATAACATAACCTATTTGTTGCTAATTTTTGAAATGTCTTGTGCTGATATTTTCAAAAGCAATACTTTCGGCTGATTTTTTGAGGCTGATTGATGATGCAGGAGGGTGATTAATTTCTCTGCTTCAGGACTCCAGTCAGCAGATAGCCAAAATCAAGGCGGACAAACAAGACATCAGATGAAAATTCTTTATTTTACAAGGCTCTTGTGCCTTGCTGCCTTGTGTTGCCATACTGGAAATGGCACATTGCTGCCTACCAGTGACAGGTATTACAATACCCAGCTAATGCCATCATTAGTGCAGTGAAGTATCACACGAGGATTGTCGCCTGAGGACAAACAGGCTAAAGGTTTAAAACACTGTATTTTCCATCTAAAAACATATATGGCTGTTGTGCGTAAATCGGCTGTTCCCAAAACAGGTCTTTGGTTCCGAATCAATCCTACCCCATCCAACGGGGATGGGCCTCCCATCCCTCTAGGATCAACCTCTGGGAGTACATCTACACTTGTAGATGTACCTTTGCCAAGATCCTCAAAAAGACAACGGCGTGCTGTCAAGAAGTTGCCGGTTTCTACGACTCATCCATTACCTGAAGTTGCTAAACAACGAGTCTCACGGGTGGAAAGTCAATCAAATAGAACAACCCAGAAAAATCAGAAGCTAGGGGAAGGTAGCTTACCCGTGATGCCTAATTATGGCTCTGGACCTTTTTGGTTACTGCGCTTGTACACATCACATCGTTATTCCTCCGTAGTCACGTTTTTCTTGGTAGCAGCAACTTTATTTGTGTATGGTTGGATAGTATATTCTCAACAACTGTGGAGTCAGGAATATAACAGGCTACAAAACCTGAAACTTTATGAACGGCAGTTAACCACAACTAACGCTACCCTCAAGAACAAAATGGCTGAAGAAGCACAAGACGAAGCCACTGCGCTAGTGTCACCAACACCAGCCAGAACAATTTTTTTGCCCGCAGCATCTCCATCTTCTAGTTCTGATGCTACACCCCCTGGCACAGCACTAAATATGGAAAAGCCGCAAAACACTCCCTTACCACTAGGATATTAGAGTTATCAAAGCGGGAGTACAGGATTTCAAACCTGAATGATGCACTTAGGGGAATCCGGCTGTTCCCAATAACCGATAACTAATACTGAGCAGGTAAATCCAGAAGTCACCCGGTAAACTAAAATTGAGAAATTTTCAAAATTCAGCATTTAGAAGGCGAGGAAAGTTTCCTATCCTAGCATTTATGCAGAGGTTTAGGTTCATCTCTAATCCTCAAGACCAGATATCCAATACCAGACCCCGGCTGTTCGTGGTTTGGGCCATATTAATGACCGCAGGTTTGGGGTTGGCTATTAATTTATATCAGTTGCAGATTATCCAGGGAGCAAAGTTAACCGAGAAGGCGCGTAACCAGCAAATGGTGAATTTACGGCCTTTCGTTCCCCGTCGCCTAGTGGTAGATCGCACTAATAGTGTATTAGCTGTTGACCGACCTGTATATACCTTATATGCCCATCCTAAGCTGTTTGGTCAGTCTAATAAACAAATGGCAGAACAACTCGCTCCCATACTCGACAAACCCCCGGCTGAATTGGTGAAAACTTTTGAAAGCCGCAGGAGTGGGATTACACTTGCTTCCGGCTTACCCGAAGTAAGTGCTGGGCGTGTGAGATCATTGCGCTTAAATGGCTTGGAATTGATTCAACAATACTCCCGATATTACCCGCAAAAGAATGTGGTTGCGGACGTGGTGGGTTACGTCAATCTTGATCGTAAGGGTCAGGCTGGTGTGGAATACAGTCAAGAGAATTTATTAGAACGTTCCCCGCAGACAGCGCGGCTGAGTAAGGCTGGTAATGGTAGACTTCTACCAATTCATGCACCGGAAGGATTTTTAAATTTCGATGACCTGCGACTGCAATTAACTATTGATAGCCGTTTGCAAAGGGTCGCCGGTACTGCTCTAGAAAAACAGGTAGAGAAGTTTCAGGCTAAACGTGGGGCGGTAATTGTTATGGATGCTTCAGACGGTTCTTTACTAGCTCTGACTTCCTATCCTACCTATAACCCCAATGAATACTCTAGTGCTGATATTTCCCTATTTAGAAACTGGACAGTAGCTGATCTTTATGAGCCGGGATCGACTTTTAAGCCTTTGAATGTGGCGATCGCCCTAGAGAATGGCGTAATTAAAGCAGATGATGTGTTTAATGATCCCGGTTCTATTCAAATAGGTAAGCACACGATTAGAAATGCAGGTCACAAGAGTTATGGCAATATTAACATTGCACAGATATTACAAACTTCTAGCAATATTGGCATGGTGCGGATCATTGAACGCATACAACCACAAGTTTATTACAATTGGCTAGAACGTTTGGGGCTAGGGGAAACAGTCGATACAGATTTGCCTTTTGAAGTGGGGGGACGGCTCAAAGGTTCAAGACAGTTTCTCAGTTCACCCATTGAACCAGCAACTACATCCTTTGGGCAAGGTTTTGCTTTAACACCGTTACAGTTGGTGCAAATGCATGGCGTTTTAGCCAATGGGGGTAAATTAGTCACACCCCATGTAGTGCGAGGGTTGGTGGACAGTAAAGGCCAGATGCATTATGCGCCTGATCTGCCCACAACACGCCAAATTTTCTCAGCAACCACAACTCAAAAGGTAGTGGAAATGATGGAAACTGTAGTATCAGAAGGTACTGGTAGTAATGCCAAAATTCCGGGTTATCGCATTGGTGGTAAAACCGGTACATCTCAAAAAGCGAGTCCAAATGGTGGCTATCTCCCAAATGCGCGGATAACTAGCTTCGTAAGTATTTTACCGGTAGAATCTCCCCGGTATGTAGTTTTTGCGGTAGTGGATGAGCCACAAGGCACAAATGCTTATGGTTCTACTGTGGCTGCACCAATCGTCAAAACTGTAATTGAGGGGTTGATTACCATTGAAGGTATCCCACCCAGTCAGTCAACCAATACAAATTCCTAAATAAAAGACTAAATTATCTAGGGGCAATTCATAGAATTGCCCCTACAGGTGAGGTTATTCATTTGTCCTACTCCCTATGCTAGGGTGGGCGTAGGTATTTTGCAGTGCTTGTTCAATTGAACCGACACTTTGGTAAGCGGCTATTAGTTCATGGGATTTAGTTCTGCGCTTTGCTAGTATATCTTTTAATGGTGTTAATAACTGAACATCTGAATCATCCTTCAAGGAAACCTCAGCTACTTGTAAAAGCTGTGTAGCATTAGCACAAATATCTTGATAATCAAAGCCTTTTCTTGCAGAGATTTGGTGTAAAGTCGCGTTAGGCCTAATTGCTCTACCTGGTAAACTTTTATCCAAGATCAAACCTTTCAATAATGCCAACAACCCCCCATAGATAGAAAAGTCATCACAACTATCAAAAGCTTTAAATTCAATGCGTCCCACTTCAGCAGGAATACGGGCGATTTTTGTCAATGATGGCACGCTATTAATGAGTTGTTCTTCCTTCTCGACAAACACCAGTGCTGCCGATCTTTTTCCCGTTCTGACAAAAGTTCTGACTGACAAACCATCCCATAATCCCCCATTATAAAAAGGAGAACTATAACTAAAAGGAACGATATAGGGACTATAATAGGTTAACTTCTTGCCAATATCAATCACATTTTCAATTGGTAAATCTGGCACTGAGATATTTAAATCCGGACCATAAGTTACCATGTAAATATTGGCGGTTTGTTCATCAGGATAAGTCTGTAACTGTTGGAGTTCATAATCATTTAAAGGTGGTTGAGGTTCAAATACAGTCTTATAGGGGTTAAAACTAGTTAAGACAGGTGAAAAACCATAGCCAGCAGCCACTTCACGCAGTAATTGAAAACTTTCTGATAATTCAGTTAAAGCACCTGAAATATCAGAGTGGATAGTGGTTCTGATTTCGATACCTTTGGGTATACAGTCTATCACCTTTTCAGAATTAGCAAATCTTTCAAAACCCTCAATATACCATCTCTTTTGCCGAATACCAGCATCGCCAACGCGCAATTGTGAATAATCGTTGGGGTATGTGGGCAGTTTTTCGACAATTTGATTAAAGTCAGAGAATTTAGTTTGGGAAAAATCAGCAAATTTTCCTTCGTGGTTGAGGAAAGCGACTTCATGCTCAATGCCAAAATAAACTTTCATGTATACTTGATTACAGTTAGTTGGGCTGTCTAGTTAGGTTACTGCTACTTGTATATTATGTATGTAGTAATCTGTCCGAGATACTTTTCCATTAATTAATTTATCAAATTTGTAGTAAATTGTACTAGAAATTTATGTTAATTTGGAGTCTGGGAATTTGCTAGTTTAGTCAAGTGGGAGGTTTCTAAAATTACGGGTTGATCAATTGTCTGGAAAATGGTTAATGCTTGGCAGCCATTGGACCAAGATACACGAGGTAAATAAATAATTCGTTGAGCAGATAACATTGGTGGGAATATAGCAGAAGGTTTATGAACAGGAAGTTATCAAAGAAATAGTCTTTTCGTCAAAATAGCTAGGGCGCCTTTGTAAAAAAATCAGCACTGGGTGATAGCAGCATATAATCGTAACCTGTTAACAGATGTATGAAAGCTAACAAGCAATGAACTATAACTCTTAACGGATACCTGAAATCAATTGGTAACGTTCCAGAGGACTAATGACCAATGACGAATGATAAATAACTAAATTATGCAATTTATTGACCAAGCGGTAATCGAAGTTGAAGCGGGTAAAGGTGGGGATGGTATCGTCGCCTTCCGACGTGAGAAATACGTACCAGCAGGGGGTCCATCTGGTGGAAACGGGGGACGAGGCGGTTCGGTGATTTTTGTTGTGGATACTAACCTACAAACTTTGCTGGACTTTCGATACAAGCATCTTTTTAAAGCTGATAATGGTGGACGTGGTGGTCCAAATAACTGTACCGGGGCTAATGGTAAGGATTTAATCATCGAAGTTCCCTGTGGTACTTCTGTATATGATGCCAGTACTGGGGCTTTGCTATGTGATTTAATTGATCCTGGACAAAGTTTTCGGGTTGCTGAAGGCGGAAAAGGTGGACTAGGAAATCAGCATTTTCTGAGTAACCGTAACCGCGCCCCAGAATATGCTTTACCTGGACTCACAGGAGAAATGAAGGTAATACGCCTAGAGTTAAAACTTTTGGCGGAAGTAGGAATTATTGGCTTACCCAATGCTGGTAAATCTACGCTAATTTCATCTCTATCAGCCGCACGTCCCAAAATTGCTGACTATCCTTTTACAACTCTCATCCCTAATTTGGGTGTAGTCAGAAAACCTACTGGTGATGGTACTGTTTTTGCCGATATTCCCGGTTTAATCGCAGGTGCTTCTCAGGGTGCGGGTTTGGGATACGATTTTTTGCGCCACATTGAACGCACAAAGGTTCTGCTACACCTCATTGATGCAACTAGCGAAGATGTGATTGGTGAATACAAGATAATTAAGGAAGAGTTGCAAGCCTATGGACGAGGTTTAGCAAAGCGTCCCCAAATTTTAGCGCTGAATAAAATTGATGCGGTGGACAGGGACACAGTGGATTTAGAAGCCGTAGCGGCTCAACTTCATCACCTTTCCCTTTCTCCTGTGTTCTTAATCTCCGCAGTTACCCGCGCTGGGTTAGAACCAATGTTACAGCAAGTTTGGGGAGTCCTTGACCAGATAAATGTGACTGAAGAGGTAGAGATTTTGCGGTAAAGGCCAGTGTTTAAGCTCAATACAAAGATGTAAAGAACAGTCATGGGTAAGGGACGCAAAATATAAGAGTTTGTAGTAACCATCAGGGGTGGGTTAGGCATAAAATTAAACATATAAATATATGTATTTGCCACTGCGCCGTAACCCACCATGTAAACTTAACGACTAGCGATACTATTCGGCTTTCAAAAACTCTAAATATCCTGTACTGAGTTCTGTCACCGCCAAATCATAAAACTGCTGACCGTGTTCTGGTGTTGCTAAAGCCGGATTTGAACCCATGCGTCCATCTGGATAGCGTCTGCGGAAGTCAGTTGCACTGTAAATTTTATGTCCAATAGCAACTTCTGGTGTCAGAGATGCTTTTTTAATAGATTGTGGATAAATATACTGGGTAACGGCTACTTCGCTGGGGGTAGCATGGGCACCTTCTTGATCACCATATAATTCTTTGGCAAGTTTATATACAGAACTGCACATAAACCAGTTAGCAAGTTGACATTGGGCGTTGCTAATCTGCAAATTTTCCAAGTGCGCATAGGTTTCTGAGAATGCAGCTTTCAGGGTGGCAATGTTACCACCGTGTCCATTGATAAAATAGAACTTAGTAAAACCAGTTTTAGCTAAACAAGTAATATAGTCTGTGACTACCTGAATCAATGTACTTGGACGTAGGCTTATTGTACCGGGAAAAGCGGTATGATGTAATGCCATGCCCACATTGATTGTAGGGCTAACCATTGCTTGAGTTGCTTCACCTACGCCACCAGCGATCGCCTCTGCACAAATAGCATCAGTACCAATTAAGCCTGTGGGTCCATGTTGTTCTGTGGAGCCAATGGGGATAATAATACCCTGAGATTCTTGTAAATAGGTTTCAACTTCTTGCCAGGTGCTTAAATGTAGTAACATTGTGTGAGATAATTTAGTTTAGGAATATCCAATTTCTACTAGCATTTTAGAAAATTCCTCTAGTACTGGATGAGAATTTATATCAGATCCGCAGCTAATTCTCAATGAAAATATTCACAAATTGCTGCATCTAGTTTTGTCGCACCATGAAAATTGCAGTCTTGGATACAAGCATCTGTCAGAGTGGCGTTATGGAAGTTTGCCGCCATTGTGTTTGATTGCGATAAATTCGCCCCGCTCAGATTCGCCCCGCTCAGATTCGCCCCTTTTAAGTTAGCTCCTCTCAAGTTAGCGCGATGTAAGTCAGCCCCATTTAGGTTTGCGTAACTTAGGTTAGCGTTAATCAGGTTGGCGCCAGAGGAGTTAGCTTCTGCACCTTGATATTTCCGCCTCCACTCATTCCAAATTGCCACAACCTCTTGCAGACCTTCTAAATTATCTTCAGTTAGCATGATCAACTTTTGATGCTTGTTAGTTATACTTGCATTTTAACTTGGGAAATTATATATATTCAAAATACAAGTATTTTTTGAAAGAAGAATAAAAAATAACTTTTATATCAAACAACAGGAGCAATATCTGAAATTATGTTCAGGATAATCATAAAAAAGCAATAACAATTGTTATTAATAATTGATGGCAATAAATTATAAAGCCTCTTTGAGGCTAATGAAGTACAGACCAATTTGTTCGCTATTCCCTGTTTTCTAAAACTCAAAAATTTTTTAGATCACGAGCATGGTAAATGCTGTATATAATATATAGTTATTGTCATTGAGTTCCTTTTAAGCCCGCCTAGAGGCTGTTTCAGGGACACTGTCCTCACAAAATACCTCTAATTACTTACCTACTTTTACTTAAATAACAAACATATATTAGAAACTCATGATTAGTGTATCAACTATTGTTTTACCCCACCCTAACCCTCCCCTTTTAATGCTATTCATTACCCACATTTTTCTTAACAATCTTGAAACATTTATGTGGCCACGGTTTCAACGCTTGAAAATTTCCCTACTCTTGACAAAATGTACCTTATTCTTCTTGATAAAACCCTTATTTTATTGATAATCATCAACGGAGGATTAAGGTTTGGGGGTTTGCGAGCGATCGCTCTCACGAATGTTAAGAAAGATCCGGGTAATGGATAGCTT
>NZ_JANQDG010000058.1:0-2496 GCF_029891665.1 Anabaenopsis sp. FSS-46
ACTCATCAACCACCAAGACCCAAATAGCCGAGTTGAAGCACTACAGCAACTGTTAGGATATCCATTCAAACAACTTGACCCAGAAGGTTCACGGTTTTGGTATCTACACCCCGGTAAAAACCAGTCAGAAGCTCAGGAAACCTCCCCCATAGCAGTGGGATTTTATCCACAGCTTACAGCTATGACAGACACCGAGGCGAAGCAATTTTTCACCTCCCCCGCACAGCAACAAGAAATCTACGGTCATTATACTAACCGCATCTTTGAAGCCCAACCAGTCATGTATCTACTGTTACCTAGTCCCCAATCATCAGGACGGGTAGCTTTTATACTTCCCACAGAAGGTGGGTTACGTCAAACACAGATCCAAACCTTTAACTGGGGTGACACTCAGTTAGTAGCAAGGTTAAAACGACTCACTCAAACTGAATTACCCATAGCAGTTGATAATTTAACCTCTACCCCCGTTCCCCTAGTAGAGTGGGTATTTTATGAACCTATTCAGACCTCTAAGGAATTAGCCCAACTCTTAGCTAAATCAGCGCGGGTAATTGAGCAAATCATCCCAGAAGTTTACCACCAAGAACTAGAAACCGGTTATTTACACAACCTACTTAAGAGCTTTCAACGGGAATTACTCCCCTCATTAAAACTTAGTTCCGACAACGACAAAGATTACAGCTTTGCTGATATCTATGCTCAAACCATCGCCTATGCTTTATTTACCTCCAGGGTGTTTGGTTATGTCAAGGATAGGAAACAAGGACGCAATCAACAAACCCTGTTTAATAGAAAAACAGCTTGGGAACAGTTACCAGAAACCAATCCTTTCTTACGAAAACTATTTGAAGACATATCACAGCGGACAGCTTCAGACTTAGGTAATGACTTAATTGGGGCAATTGCAGAAATTTTTGGTGTCCTCCGGGCTGCTAAAATGGAAGCGATTCTCAGTGACTTTGAGATGAAGATGAACCGGGAAGATATTGTAATTCGGTTCTATGAAGACTTTTTAGCAGCATATAAACCACAAATGCGGGAACGTCGGGGGGTGTACTACACACCGGAACCGGTGGTTTCTTATATGGTGCGGTCTGTAGATATCTTGGTACAGGAGAAATTTAATAAACCTTTGGGGTTAGCAGACCCAGAGGTAATGATTCTTGACCCTGCTTGTGGTACTGGGACATTCTTATTATGGATATGTCAACTTATCTATCAACGGTTTCAGGAGTCAGGGGAAACCATGACCGCGGGTTTAGTTGAGCAGTCCTGGTCTGGGTATGTTAAGGAGAGGTTATTACCGAGGATATTCGGTTTTGAGTTGTTAATGGCTCCCTATGCAATTTGTCATCTTAAATTGGGTTTGTTTTTGGAAGAGACGGGATATAAGTTTGATGGTGGGGTGCGGTTGGGGGTTTATTTAATTAATACCTTGGAGGATGTGAGGTTAAGGGAGGAAACCCAGCAGTTAAATTTGGGTATTCCCCAGATGGAGGAGTTAATCGCACAGGAAGCTGGGAATGGGTCAAGGGTTAAAAAACAGGAACCGATTATGGTGGTGATTGGTAATCCTCCTTATTCGGGACACTCGGAGAATAATAACCCTTGGATTAAAGAGTTAGTTAATGACTACTATTTTGTAGATGGTAAACCATTGGGTGAGAAAAACCCCAAATGGTTACAGGATGATTATGTTAAGTTTATCAGGTTTGCTCAGTGGCGCATTGATGAAACTAATCAAGGTATTTTAGCTTTTGTAACTAATCATGGGTTCTTAGATAATCCTACTTTTAGGGGAATGCGTCAGCATTTGATTAAAAGTTTTGATGAAATTTACATTTATGATTTACATGGGAATAGTAAGAAGAAGGAGACGGGGATAGATGGAAGTAAGGATGAGAATGTTTTTGATATTCAGCAAGGGGTAAGTATTACTTTAGCGATTAAGGGAGAGGATAGATATATTAATCATGCTCATTTATATGGTTTAAGGTCAGATAAGTATCAGGTGTTAACGGAAAATACGGTTAAGTCTACAGATTTTCAGGTAATTAACGCCCAATCCCCTTTTTATCTATTGATTCCTCAAGATAGGGATTTGTTAGGGGAGTATGAGCAGTATTTTAAGATTACTGATATTATGGCTGTTAATTCTGTAGGTATTGTCACAGCTAGAGATAAGTTAACCATTCAAGATACAAAGGCAGAAGTATGGAATCTTGTTAATGAGTTTATCAGTCTAGATGTGGAATCTGCAAGAGAAAAATATGATTTAGGTAAAGATTCCAGAGATTGGAAAGTTAATTTAGCTCAAGAAGATATTCAAAATAATAATATTAATCAAGATCATATAACCCCTATTTTATATAGACCTTTTGATGTTAAGTATACTTATTATACAGGAAAAAGTAGAGGTTTTCTTTGTATGCCTCGCCCTGAAGTGATGAAACATATGTTATTAGGTGAGAATTTGGGATTAGTTACTGTTCGTCA